>JAQVER010000134.1 GCA_028697885.1 Desulfocapsaceae bacterium | reverse complement strand
ATCGCTTAACCGCCATGCAGGACTTGTTCGGCTATAAGCTGACTCGTCATTGGGGTAGAATCGGCACAAAGGGCCAGCCAGGGCAATCAGAACGATATGCTGATCAAGAGGGAATGGCAAAGGGGCTACGCCGTATTGTACGAAAAAGGTTGGCGCATGGATATGTTATCGCCTCAGTTGATGTGTAGATTTGTCAAGTAAGAGTAAAATAGAGAGGGAGGGACATGGGGAAAAAGGCAATCCGTCTTGACAGTGAAGGCAACACATAAAAATTAGGTAAAAAAATCAAAATACGACCTGATCTTGATCTCTATACCCACCCGACTTTTGAAAAAAACAAACGGGGCGAAAAGACTTCTTTTCCTGAGGTTTTGAGAAATTGGCTTACGGCTTTCAGTATCGCTTATTATTAAAATGCGATAGCGATAAGTTGTGTATAGTCCTCCTGTTTTGATATTTTTGGAAAGATCTTGATTTTGGATAGAGCGAGGATGCTCAGGTTAAACATCGAGATTCAACTGCAACTGTAAAAGAAGTTAGGGAATTGAAGGGCTTGCTTCAGAAAGATGGCGATGTTGGCCTGTTTGTCTCTACCGGTGGCTTTACCCCAGATGCAAAAACAACTGCACGGACTTCTCAAGTACATGTTGAACTGATTGGCCTACTATGCATCGTCTGATTTCAGCATCACAATTTACGGGCAACTCAATCTGCTCTTTGTAGCCGAATGGATTCAGGAAGAAGCTCTTCTTACTGACTACCTACCATTGCTTAATCTTGCCACTGCTATCCTCTTAATTCTTTCCCCAATATTTCTGGTAAAAAAATTTCAAAAGTGATTTCATAAATAATAAAGCAGTTGTGGAGAGAGTTAGAAAAAACCTAAAAGTCAGTTTTTGATTAACTGGTTAGGGTTAGCATTGAATATGTTGAAAAAACACGGACGGCTCAAGATTCAAGAAAAATAATAAACAGGATCTGACTAGCACAATACTGACTCATTCTGCCTAATGCACTGTTGGGTTCAAAGAGAACAACAATAATACAGAACTATAGTGAAATATATGCTATCAAAATTATCGCAGATAATGTCACATCCAAGCATCGCTGTAGACCTAGGCACAGCTAATACTCGTATTTATGCATCTCAATACGGTGAATTCACAGAAAGGCCTTCTTCTATAAGCCTTACTAACGGAAAAACAGATAATATCACGGACGAATATTTGGAACACACTAATAATTGCCTTGCCACGAAACCACTTCGTTGTGGAGTAATTATTGACCTCAAAAATGCCACAATATTACTAAAACCATTAGTCAAAAAAACGAGAAGGTTTTTTATGGCTCCAATAACATTAGCTAGCGCCCCAACAGATACTACGGAAAATGAGCGTGATCTTCTTCGTAAATCACTTATTAATGCTGGGGCCTCTCATGTGTCAATAATTCCAGAAGTTTGGGCTGCTGCAATCGGCGCTGGTATAGACATAGCTCATGCAAATGCACAATTACTTATTGATATAGGTGATGGTGTCACTGACATGGCGGTATTTCGCGATGGTCGTATTATTTACACTTCATCGGTACGAATAGCGTGCAGTGACCTCCATAAATTTATTCGCTCAGCAATTATGTCAAAATACAAAATGCAAATATATGATCATGAGGCTGAGCGTTTAACGCATCTAATTTTATCAATTTTAAAGAATGATGAACACGGTTGTGAATCCGTTAGTGTTGCTGGAGTTGATGTTATTAAGAGGCGTAAAACTAATATGTTGGTAACTAAAAAAGACATTATCTCTTCTATGGAGCCAGTGTTGAATAAGATTATCAAAATGATCGAAGTCGGTTTAAAAAGGCTACCAGAGAAAATATATTGTGAAATTCTTGAATCAGGAATTTGGCTGACAGGTGGCGGAGCATGTATTGAAGGAATTGATTTATTTATAGCACATAAGACCAACATGGAAGTTAGAATAGCATCTGACCCAATACACGCGGTGATAAATGGTGCAATTCAAACATTGAATTATTGGAATGGAAAGAATAACTGGTGGAAAAATATGTATTGGCCCAATCTTTCAATATGAACAAAAATTTTTAATTTTTAGCACTACCCAACGAATAAGGATAGATTGTGAGCGCGCAGCGATCCACAATCTTATCCATGGTTGAACAAGCCCGGGGTAATAACAAGGAAATATCTTTTTCAGAGGATTCTGTCAGAAGTGCAATCGAATGATATGCACTTTTCTCAGGACGCACTTGTCCCTTTGCCTGTACAGGCATAAAAAATCAGTTATTTCATAGAATCAACCTTCCTCCTTCTAAAATGAATATTGAGGCGGCGCCGGGTAGAACAGTTATCCCGGCCTTCCTACATTCCTCCGGAATTCTACAATCAGCATCGAAGCCTTGCAGCAGGGACACTTGAAAGCAGGCCTTTGGCGTGGTGCAAATATTTCAATAATGACATGCAGGATGAGCTGAACAAGAGAGAGCAGCTTCTTTGCATTACTATGAAGAAACCCATAGTCCCTCACTCGCCTAAACCCTTTTGGCAGCACATGTTGCACGATGAGATGCAAGAACTCTTCGCCCGGGAGTGTGCGGAATTTTGCCGCACCGGTCTCGCTATCAATGTACTTGAATGTGACCTGCCCATTCTGGTTTGAAACAATATTTTTCTCGCTGATCACCCCTCGGTAGAGGTAGCGCGATAAGTATTTCAGTGCCCCTATCCCCCTGCCAACATCAACGCAATGTGCTACCCATTTCCGGGGAACTTTTTGTGGGATTACCAGCCCAGCTTCTTTTATTGCTTCCAGGAAGCGCCCTCGGAATAGTTTCGCCAACGCCTTGCCATTAAAGAGATAGTCTCCTTTAATCTTTTTCCAATACCGGCGGCGTTTGTCAATACCGCCCCCAGGGACCACCGCATGAATATGGGGATGATAATCCAGACTTCTGGTGTTTGTATGCAGCACCATAGTCATGCCGATTTCTGCTCCCAGGTGTTTCGGGTTCATGCCGAAATCCTTCAAGGTGCTGGCAACGCACTTGAACAAGAGCGTATAAACCGTTTTCTGATTGAACCAGGCCAATGACCTCAGTTCACGGGGCAAGGTAAATGTTGCCATAAAATACGGCACCGGTAATAATTTTTTCTGCTGCTTATCAATCCATTGGCTGGTGTTATGGTTCTGGCATTTTGGACAATGCCTGTTGCCACAGGAGATGGGACGCCATTCTGCGTGATCACAGGCTGGACATTGGACATACAGCTCGCCGGATTCAGGAGTGCGACAGCGAAGAATGGCGCTGAGAGTTTTCAGATGCCCAGGAAGTGCGGTATCATCGTATCTGCCAATATATTTATCGTAGTATTGATCGACAAGAGCGGCCATTTCCATGATCACACCTCCTCGATGCTGATTTGCAGGGTGTTGACCAGTTCATTAATGGTCTGCCAACTGTCATTTTCTGTGATCTTGGTCAGATGTGTATAGCGGGCTGTTGTGGTCGGGCTGGCATGGCCAAGCAGGGCCTGGATATGACGAAGGCTTAAGCCACGTTCAAGGAGGTGGGTAGCAAAGGAGTGACGGAGGGAATGGACTGAGACTTTTTTTTAATGTTGCATGCATCAACAACTCTCTTCATCGCGCTTTGTGCACCACCCTTATCCATATGGGTCGTTGCCTGTCTCATTGTTTCCAGTGAGCCGATGCGGTTTGGGAAAATCATTGCCGGATGCCGATGCTCACACCAGTAAAGTCGCAATGCTGTCAGGGTGCGATCCGGCAAAGGAACCATGCGATCTTTATGGCCCTTGCCACGGCGTATATGGACAAGCTTACGACCTGCATCAATGTCACCAACATGAAGAGACAGCGATTCTTCCAAACGAAGCCCCATTGAATATGTGGTCAGCAGGAAAACACGATAGCACACTTTTTTGGTAGCCCCGATGAGCCGTTCAATTTCTGCGGGGGTAAGAATATCCGGAATGGTCCTGGCCTTAGGGGGCTTGACAATATTCAACCATTGCCAATCGAGATTGAGGACAAACTTCCAGAAGAACATCAGGCCAAGTCTGTCTAATTTGACAGTGCTCCATGAATGTGATTCAACCAAGTCTACAAAGTAGTTCTCTAATTGTTCCTTGCTCAACGTATCCGGACAACAGTCGTAACGGTCTCTGATCCTGCGGACAGCGCGGGAATAGGCACTAATAGTGCTGTCGCTTTTCCCCTGGAGTTTGAGTAATTTCAGATGACGTTCGTAGAGGGCTGCAAATCGTTTTACTTCAGATGATTTCATGGTACACTCCTTTTTGTTGTAAGTGCCCGGGATTGGGCACCGACTGGAGTTATACACTGTTTTTTTGCTTTTTCCGCCGCGGGAGCGGCTTCGTTCAACAATTGCATTCACCAGACGGCAAGAAGCGCGGCGGCGCTGACGCGGCAAGGTCATTAGCCCCACTGTGGTAATACAGGTCGTTAACATTGCCACATCCAACCTCAGGAATTTCTCAATTCACCCCAGGTTAACACTGCTACTGTGCGGTTACGTATAAGTAGAAAGAAGCTCTTCTTTCTGCTTACCTACCATTACTTGACCTTGCCATGGCATCTTTTTAATTCTTTCCCCGAAATTCCTGTAAAAAATATTTCACCTGTGATTGAATAAATCAACCTTCGTTTTTATGACGATGAGGGGAATTAGGAAAAGCCTAAAAATCAGTTTTTGATTAACTGGTTAAGGTTAGCATTGAATATGTTAAAAAAACACGGACGGTTCATGATTCAAGGAAAATACTAGACAGAATCTGCCTAGCGCAACATTGGCTCATTCTGCCTAGTACACTGTTAGGGAAATAAATAAACAGGAGAGCGAATATGCAAGCACGCGGACCACTCATGATAGAGCACAGGCTCATTGAACGTATGCTCACTATAGTTAAAGATGGGCTGGTGCAGATAGAGGAAACCCAGAAAATTGATCCTTTGTTTGTTGACACAGCCGTTGACTTCATCCGGACCTATGCTGACCGTACCCACCACGGGAAAGAAGAAGATATTTTATTTCGGGAGTTGAATAACAAGGGGTTGTCAGAGGTAGATCGACGAGTGATGAATGAACTAATTGAAGAACATCTGTTCGGACGGACTACAACAAAAGCTTTAGTCGAGGCAAATACACGATATCGAAATGGTGATTCATCTGCTCTTGGAGATGTAACGAGGCACCTGCATACACTTGTGGATTTTTATCCCAAGCATATCGAAAAAGAGGACAAAGTTTTCTTTCCCGCTTCTCGTGCGTACTTTTCCGAAGCTGAGGACAAGGCAATGCTTGCCGAATTCCGGGATTTCGATCAGAAAATGATCCATGAGAAGTATACGTCTGTCATCGATGCACTAGAAAAATAATATGAAGTCCCTAACAATTGCGCTCACCAAGCGGTGAGAAGTGCAGCGGTGCTGCCGCGGCAAGTTTGTTGGCACCGCCGTTGATTTAATACCTTAACGTCGACTTCAATTACTTACCGTGATGTTACTTGGAAGGCAACTGCGCCTTTCTCATTTAAGATTTTTCGGCAGGGGCAAGTTGCCCCTGCCGAAAAAGTACATGTGAAGGAAAGTTCTAGGAGCAGTTAAGAAATGAGCAATGTTTTTTGCGTATCTCTTGTAGGCAGGCCAGGAATAGCCCGGTGTCACGGGTGCCAGTGACGGCGCAAGCAGTGACCGAATCCTTATATTGTCTCTGATATCCAGAAGATGAAATTCTTTTGTTCCAATAGTTTATTATGCCTCTGCTTTATTCTCAGTAGTCATCGGGCTAACCGCCAATTTGTACAGGAATGACAATTTTTCGCCAGTCACTTCCCTATAGGCTAACCTGCCGTGTCCATACGTAATTGGAAGCAGAATGATAACTTTAACTGAGAATTAGGCAGAGGCATATAGCTTATTTGGTCGGGAAGGGATCTTTCAATTCCTGATCCGGCCTGAACATGAGCTTCTTCACCCCTCGGTTGTCTGTATATTTGGACAGCTCCAGATCGATCTTGATCGGTACGGTGACTCCCGCGGCCGTCAAGGCCTGGCGAAGCAGGGCGTCCGCCTGACCGGCATGGAGGGCGGCATCGCCGAGTATCCGCATGGCTTCAGTTGGATTATGGAAACCAACGGAGTTCTCAGCCCCGAAGAAGAGTACCCGGTAAAAGGCCTCCATATAATGATCTTTGGCCTGATCGTAGAGTGCCTGATCAATAACCTTTCCTTCGGCCTGGGCCTTGTGGGTCATCTCCAGAAGCTTGGCCACCGTGGCCGTGGCATAGCCGGAACGGATAAAGAGGGATGCGGCCCGATCCTGGATGGCGAAGACCTGTGCCTTCAGCCATTCCGGGGTCTCGGTGTGGCATTGCTGACATGCCTTCATGTCATTTTTCAACGGACTCATGACCCGGTGATCCGAGGCCTTCTGACTTCCCACCCGGGTATACGGCATATGGCAGTCGGCACAGGAAACACCTGCCTGCCAATGGACGCTGTTGTTGGAGTACATCTCAAACTCAGGATGGCGCATAAAGGCCAGCTTGAAGCCGGTGACGCTCTGTTTCCATTCACCATAGGCCGGGTTGCTGCGGATCTTTTTAATGATGTTTTCAACGGGGATATGTCCCCACTGACTTTCATCCCACGGGAAGAAAACATCCTGTGATTTCATATCGGCGTCTTTGGGGATATTGTAGCTTACATGGCACTGGGCGCAGACCAGGGTCCGTTTGTCCTGGTTGGTCAGCTTGGACTCATCGACGCCCAATTTTTTCAGGGCGGTGCCCAGAGTGAATTCGCGGGAGATCTTGAGCGACATATCCTTGTTGTCATGACAATCGATGCAGGCCACTCCCAGTTCCTGATGCTCTTTGGGGATTTCGGCCAATACCTTCATATAGGGTTCGGAAAAATAATCTTTACCCATCCTCTTGACGAGTTGCGGAACATAGGGGGTTTTGCAGGTCAGACAGACACCACCGGACTTGATCCGTGAAGGATCTGCCAGAATCTGATCCTTCAGCATGTTGAGGTGGCCGCGGGGTTCATTATACTCAACGCCAAATCCCCAGCCATTGAAGAGCAGGGCCAGGAAGGGATATTCTGAGAGCTTGTCATAGGTTACCCCGCCGTCATTACCCTTCTTGTATTTGCTTTTCCCGACAGGCGTTGGATCGCCGGTCGATTTCCACATGTCATATTCTACGGGATAGGCCTTGCCCCACAGGGCAGGATCGATCGTGCCATCGGGAATTTCCACGGTTTTCACCGGTGTCGGTTTCTCCGGTGAG
>JAQVER010000133.1 GCA_028697885.1 Desulfocapsaceae bacterium | reverse complement strand
ATATCCTTGGTGGCGGTACGCTTCTGAACAAAGATCTCCTGCTGATTATTGAAGACCAGGATATAGCTCGCCCGATGGATCAGCCCTCGACTGCGCATGAGATAACGGGGCAGGATCTCTATTTCCCTGTTGTCCCGATCAACGATCTGGACCATCTCTTCAGCTGGCCGATACATATTTGACAGTCTTGTAAAAAATCATTTTAGGGGATGGCTAAGCAAAAATCGCCAAATGCAAGGCGAGCATATTTCGAGGACTGCGGCGTACTTAAGTACGCCGCAGTGACAAGACAATGTGCGGCAACGCAGCAGTTGGCGACTTTTTTGCAACGCCATCATATTTGTTCCTGATTGCTCAGTCAGCCGTTTCCATGGGACGGCCACAACAGACGGGCACAGCGTCACCACCATTAAGATGCATGTATTTATTGCAGGTAGTACAGATCACAGTGCACTCCTCGACCACCTTATCCTCGGTATAGGTCGTGGCACCGGGGATACCTTCAATGACAAACCTGGCCAGATTCTGTTTCACCGGAATATATTCGCCAATAGCGGTCAAATGCTTATTTTCATGGGCACAATCGACCACAACCCGCCACAGGGTTTCCAGGGATGCGGTCTCCTGCTCATTCTCCGGTAAAAATTCAACAACATTCTTGTCTACATGTATTTTCATGCTCTCTCCTTGAAAGATATTGCGTCGGGGTAAACCCCTGTCTGTGCATTCAGCTGCATTGCCCCGAACGCGCACCTTGCAGGCCAGGGTTTAACCCGGTTCCCTTATTTTTTTGCCTTCAACGCCTGGCCGACCTTCCGCCCCAGCTCAACACAGTTCGCCAGGTCCCCGGTTTCAGGGACATATTTAACCTTGATACCGTCATCAATAATATCAAATTTCATATCAGTCATGGCCTCGTTGAGCAGCTTTACCGCTTCACCAGACCAACCAAAAGAGCCAAAGGCCGCGCCAATCTTATTGGTGGGCCGCAACCCGCGCATATACATGAGGAAACCAGCCATTCTCGGCAGCAAACCATTATTCAGGGTCGAACAACCCAGGATAATGGCACTGGCATCAAGCGCCTCCTTCATAACATCACTACGATGATTATAACGCAGGTTATACAATTGCACGGAAATCCCTTCATCCTGCAGGCCATTTGCCACCTCTTTGGCCATCTTCTCGGTGGAATGCCACATGGTGTCATAAATGATCATGGCATTACCCTTGCCTTCATTATGGCTCCAGCGGTCATAGGCCTCAATGGCCATCATAGGGTTGCTCCGCCAGATCACACCATGATCAGGGGCGATCATCTTGATGTCCAACCCGATCTCTTTGACCTTGGCGATCAGTTTTTTTACCAGAGGTGAATACAGGGTAAGAATATTAGCATAATACTTGGTCAGCTCATCAATGAGAATGGCCGGGTCCACCTGATCATCAAAACGCTCACTGGTCGCAAGATGCATGCCGAAGGCATCACTGGAAAAAAGGATTTTATCTTCTTTGACATAGGTGAACATGGAATCCGGCCAGTGCAGCATCCGGGTCTCAAGAAAAGACAGGGTCTTAGCGCCCAGACTGATATCCTTGCCCGGCGTAGCAATCTCGTAAGGCCAGTCCTCCCGATGGAAATGCTGGACAAGAGCCTTCTGTCCCATGGTGGAACAGATGATTTTCTCGGGCTGGATCAACTCAATCATATCGGGAAGTGAACCGGAATGATCCATCTCCACATGGTTGACCACGATATAATCAATCTTCTTCGGATCAACAATTTCACTGATACGGGCGATGAGATCGGCCTTCATGGAACTCTTGACCGTATCAATGAGGGTAATCTTCTCATCCATGATCAAATAGGCATTGTATGTAGTCCCCCTGTTCGTTGAGTATCCGTGAAAATCACGAACATCCCAGTCAACAGCCCCAACCCAGTAAATATTTTCTGCCAGCTTAATTGGATTCAACGTCCTGCCCTCCTGTCAAAAATTTATAATTTCAAACCCTTGTTCAATATATTTCGCCATCCCCGGATGTCCTGACATATCATCCAGAAGGGGAAGGCCTTCTTTTTTAATATTTTCCAGCACCTGCATCTTGGAGGAACAGGCGCGACAGACTCCCTCAAGGAGTCCCTTTTCCAGCATCTGTCGATATAAGGCGTACAAAAAATGTCCTTCCTGGCTGATCTCGGGAATCAGGCGAGTAGCCTCACCTTCAATAATTATCTTGCACTGATGGCCATTCGTCTGCAGTTCCAAGCCATTAAGCAGGACATGGACAAAACACATGGGTTGCCCTTGAAAAGCAACAAGCAAGACTTTTTTTGGCATAATAATTCAACCCCTTGTTACCAAGAATCTTCAATGATGACGATCACAAATAAAACAGAAGTTGCTCATCGGCGTCTTTCATTTTCCTTTGAGCAACCTCTGGTGCAACCTTTATATAGCGGTAAAATCATCCTTTGTTGCCCCACAGACCGGGCACTCATAGGAATCAGGAAGATCTTCAAAAGATGTCCCCGGAGCAATTCCGGCGGCGGGCTCTCCCACCTCCGGATCATACACATAACCACAAATATTACATCGATATTTCTGCATCTTTCTCTTACACCCTGGAGCTTGCTCAAGGGCCTCCTGTGTTATTGCATTCTCCGCATGAACAGAACCCGGTCCCGCCAAGGGCCTGAACGCCTTTTTACTGGCCCCACAAACCGGACAATGCCAGTCATCAGGGAGATCCCTGAATTGGGTGCCTTTGGCAATCTTCCCCTTACGATCACCCTTCTCCGGATTGTATATATACCCACAATTAACCATCTGGCATTGATACATTTCTTCCGGTGCTACCATGTTTTCCTCCTCAAAAAGACACACATTTATAAAAAGGAAATCAGGCCTTCCAGACCCCATGCACATTGCAATGCTCACGGGCCACAACCTTATCTGCCTTTATGGCAAAAAAAGCCTCAGGGGCATCACCGGGATTTAAAAACTGACGATAGCAGGAATCTCCGGCAATCAGCTCAATCCATTCAATATAATGTTTTTCTTCCATGGGATGGGCAACACTGCCGACATTGACTTTATACCCGCCATCCACCTTGGTAATCACCGGTACATGTTTTTCTTTCGCCGCATCCACGGTGTTTTCAGCCAGAAGAACCATGGGGGCACCGCAACAACTGAGATCTCCGCCTCCGGCATGAAGGACTTCAACAATATTACCGCAAATGTCACATTTGTATATACCCAGTTTTTCAGCCATAATCATGTCTCCATAAAAGAGTTTATTCTATCAGGCAGCACGTTCGTCGTCTCCTCCAGCACTACCCACATCAACAACAATCAATCATTTTCATGAGCGGCAAGATATCGGGCCACACCCTCAGCCGTCGGGGTCATGGCATCATCACCTTTTTTCCAGTTGGCCGGGCAGACGTCACCATGTTGCTCAGTAAACTGCAGGGCATCAAGGACTCGCAAGGCCTCATCCACACTTCTGCCCAGAGGCAGGTCATTAACCACCTGACTACGGATCACACCCTCCTTATCAATAACAAATAAGCCTCGCAGGGCAATCCCCATAGGCAGCAGCACGCCATAATTTTGAGAAATACTCTTATCCAAATCGGCCACCAGCGGAAACTGAACATTGCCGATACCACCAGCATTCACGGCCGTATTCTTCCAGGCCAGATGGGTAAAATGAGAGTCAATAGAGACGCCAACCACCTGACAGTTCCGCTCTTTGAAGCGATCAAGCGCCTTGTTAAAGGCCAGTATCTCGGAAGGACAAACAAAAGTAAAATCCAAGGGATAAAAAAAGAGGACAACATATTGGCCGCGCAGACTGGAAAGAGTAAACGCCTCATTAAAAGAGTTATCAGCCATGACGGCAACAGCGGTAAAATCAGGGGCTTCGTTCGTTACAAGTGGGTTCATTTTACTATTTTCCTTCTTCAATTAATTGATTCATCATATTAAAAAAGAGCACTTCAGGCCAGTGCTCCTAACATTTCAACAAGGTCCTGCTCAATCATTCATGGCAGCCCGGCCTTCAGCGGTAATTCCACATTTGCAGCGCACCGGACTGTCGACATAGCCTTTTTTCTTGAGATCAGTGATCTTGGAACTGACCATCTTCGCATCAAGGCCAGTGGCGATTGCAATATCTTTGGCGGTACAAGGACCATCACACTCAGCCATAGCCTGCAAAATTTTTTTCTGCTCATCGCCGAGATCTTTTTTCGCACATCCACATCCCATCGTCTTGTCTCCTTCTTTCGCTCTGTTTTTTTTCTGACATTTGGGACACAGCCCAACAAATTCAAGCCTGCGTCCTGTTATAATATACCCATCCATGACCCCATGTGAAGGATAATCTTCTTTTTCACTATTTAAAATTACATTGTCGACCCTGTGACATTGCACACAAAAGACATGATCATGACCAAGAACATCACTATCAAAACACTTCTGGCGACCACCCACCTCCAGCTTCGCAATAATTCCGGCCTCAGAGAGAAACTCAAGATTCCTGTATACTGTAGCCAGACTGATTCGTGGCATTTTCCCCCTTACAACCCAGTACAGTTCATCAGCCGTCATATGCTGCCTGCTTTTCTGCAATTCTTTAAGAATTATTTCACGCTGGTTGGTCATTCGTATTGGCATATTACCTCCCTTTCAGTAATGAATATTATATATAACTAATAATCATTACTAGGTCAAGGCTTTATTACAGCACGGTCCAATCCACGTTCAGCAACGAAACACACAAAGGGAAAAAAACTCGTCGCAGTACATCAGATAACTTCCTTATTCAGAATAAGGATTTCCGTTGGCACAAAGGACATGTATGGCCGAGGACAGAATCGACGGCAAGCGAAATAAAACAGGAAATAATCACGGTGACTCAGTACAAGCGGGGAATGGTGGACGAACGTACGAGAACGGTGCGGGACTTAAATGCGAAGCCGAGTTAACAAAATGTCATCCCCGAAACCAGAAATCGCTCCACTTCATCGGCGGGCATCGGCTTACTGATAAAGAATCCCTGTATTTCATCACAGAGATGTTGACGCATAAACTGAAGCTGCTCCTGAGTTTCCACTCCTTCAGCAATGGTTTTGAGGCCAAGACTTTCGGCCAAAGCAATAATAGCGGTAATAATAGCGGCATCATTGGGATCCGTAGTAATGTCCATGACAAAACTGCGGTCAATTTTCAAGGTATCAAGGGGGAAGCGTTTCAGGTAATTCATGGACGAATATCCCGTACCGAAATCATCAACTGACAGAGTCACCCCAACCTCTTTCAATCGGGTGAGGGTAATAATCGTTGTATCAATATCCTGCATGATAGCACTCTCCGTCAGCTCCAGCTCCAGCAGGGACGATGCCAGGCCGCTGTTATCAAGGGCCTGTTTGACGATAGTCGCCAGACCAGTCTGACGAAACTGGTAACTGGAGATATTGACAGCCATACGAATCGGCGCCAGGCCATTCTGCTGCCAGGAATAAGCCTGACGACAGGCCTCATTTAATACCCATGCACCAATGGGGAGAATAAGCCCAGATTCTTCCGCAATGGAGATAAATTGCAGCGGGGCAATCAGGCCTCGCTCAGGATGCTGCCAACGGATCAGCGCTTCAACCCCGGAAATTTTGCCACTATGAAGATCAATCTGCGGCTGATAAAAAAGCACGAACTCATCTCGTTCCAGGGCCTTTTTCAAGTCAATTTCAAGATTCAACCTTTCAATGGCCCGATCATTCATGTCACGGGCAAAGAATTTAAAGGTATTACCACCACTCTGCTTGGCGTAGGCCATAGCCACATCAGCGTTTTTAAGCAGGGCCTCAGCATCGTCAGTCTCCCCGGGGTAAATAGAAATACCGAGACTGCAGGAGATATTCATTTCCTGACCACCAACGGAAAAAGGCTTTTGCAACATTTCCAATATCCTTCTGGCCACGTTGGAGAGAGACTCCTCTTCGAAAACTCCGGTGAGAAGGATGCTGAATTCGTCTCCGGTCAAGCGTGACAAAACAAGACCGGGCTCCTTGGCTACAACAAATTCTCCAAAGATATCGGATCGTCGGACAGAGTCTGCCAGGCAGGTTGCAATCAGTTGTAACAGCTGATCTCCTGCACTACGACCAAGACTATCATTAATACGCTTGAAACGGTCAACACCGACATAGAGCAGGGCCACCTTGCTGCTGGCCCGCCTAGCGGTAAAAAGGGCCTGCTCTACATATTTGCTAAAAAGCTGACGATTGGGCAGACCGGTCAGAGCATCATAATAGGCCAGCAGACGGATCTTTTCTTCCGCCTGCTTCCTCTCGCTGATATCCTGCACTGTGCCGTGCATACTGACGGGAACCCCATTGGTATCATATTCCACCTCGGCCTGCTCATGAATGATGCGGCTCGATCCGTCTGCCAGTTGTATCTTATATTCCAAACGGTATGGCTTTTTTTCCTCCAGGGCATTTTTCACAGTCGCCCGGACCGCTTCATTGTCGTCTGGATGGACACATTGCAGAAACATTTCATGACTGAACCGGCCATCGACGGGGTCCAGACCCCATAAAGCACACATCTGATTCGAAGAATAGACAGTATCTTTCTCAAAATCCCAATCCCAGTTACCAAGCTTAGCTATCTTCTGGGCAACTGACAAACGCTGCTCGCTCTGACGCAGATTGCGAAAGGCGTCTCGGGCACGCAGCAGATAACGCACCCGATGGCTCAAAAGTGGCCAGTTGACCGGTTTGGTCATAAAGTCGGTGGCACCCACATCAAATGCCCGCAGGATCGAAGCGATATCATCGAGACCAGTCACCAGCACAATGGCCGTGTCAATACCACCGGGCAGCTTTCTCATCTCACCACAGGCAGTAAAACCATCCATGCGCGGCATCTTGACATCCATGAGAACGAGATCAGGAGAGAAACGCTGAAAAAGCTCCAGTGCTTCCACACCATCCTCCGCTTCTTCCACCGCCAGATTATTTTCAAGAAGAGTTTCAACGATGAGCAGCCGTTCCGCCATATCATCATCGACTACGAGCACAACCGGCTGCCCCCTTAAGCCTGTGTTATTATGCATCAGGGATATTCTCCAGTTCTATCCGAAAAGCAGCAAGGGCCTCTTGGAAGGACTCCTCCAGTTTCGCATACAACTCCTTTGCCGTTTCGGTTTTTTCACAAAGACCAAGCCCCTCCAACTCTTTACAGATTGCGGCCAGTTCAACGGCCCCAAGGTTGGCACTAGCCGTCTTCAGGCTATGAGCCGCCTCCTGCAGGCCGGCACCATCTCCACTGCTGACGGCATCACGAATAGCGCGCAGGAGAGCCGGGGAATTCTGTTGATACAGGGTGATAATCTTTGAGAGGACATTGGGCCTGTCCGGACGCTGCAGGGAACGAATCATATCCA
>JAQVER010000132.1 GCA_028697885.1 Desulfocapsaceae bacterium | reverse complement strand
CAGGTTCTCGGTAAGGCGGTTGGCGGCATCAACACCTTCTGTACCCACGCCCCGTCGTCAAAGGGCGCCTGCTACTCCTGTCACGTACGCGCCGACGGCAATGCCCCTCATCCGCCGGATGTCAATGACGTTGACTGCCTCATGTGCCATAGCGATACCTACCAACGGAAGACGGTTGCCGATACGTCCAATCCTACGACTGTCACTGATATCTATGGTAAAATAAAGACATACTTTTTCGGTGCCCAGGATGCAGAGGGGAATTATACAACGGTTCCTGACTACTCGCTCATGCCTGCTGGAACAACCATGGAATCTCTGGCACAAAACGTTCACAAACCGACCAGAGCCTCCTGTCTGCGCTGCCATGCCAAGGCTGGCGGTGGTGACTGGACCAAACGGGGTGACATGGGCCTGAGCACCAAAAACCCCACGGTCACCGAAGACGTGCATATGTCCCCTGATGCCGGCGGCCAGAATATGACCTGTACCTCCTGCCATGTGGCACAAAATCACAAGATCGGCGGTCGTGGTATAGACCTGCGCCAGAGTGAAGCGGCTGATCCAAAATGCACCACCTGCCATACTGCTACTCCCCATTCAAGTGCGGATTTAAACCGTCATGCCAATGGCCAGGTAGGATGCCAGACCTGCCATATCCGTACATTTGGTAAGGGTGGGGCCACCGAGATGTCCCGTGACTGGCTGAATCCCGTCTGGAATCAGGCATTTTGTTCCGGACAAGGCGGCTATATCGGTGAAGAGACCAAAGTTGCCAATGTGAAGCCGGAGTATCGCTGGTTTGACGGTACCTCTTACGTTTATAATGTTGGTGAAATCATCACGAAAAATGCGGACGGCACCTACACCATGGCCAAGGCCAATGGTAAGGCCTTTGACGGCAAGTCCAAGATCGTGCCCGTCAAGAACCACTGGTCAGTCATGCCTCTGCATGAAAGCGGCAAGATCATTCCACCGGTGATCATGGATATGTTCATGACCGGAGATTTTGATAAGGCCGTACAGGCCGGCATGGAAGAACAGGGGCTGACCGGCAGTTACACCATGGTGAAAACCAATGCCGAGATGCTGATCACCCATGGTGTTGATCCAAAGTCAAAGGCTCCTACCTGTACTGAATGCCATGACAGCAACGGCAAAACAGTTGACGGTACCAAGATGCTTCCCTTTGGAGAACTTGGGTATCATACCTGGCCCGCAAAGGTCTCCAGTTGCACCCTGTGTCATTCTGCTGAGACTTCGACAATGACGGATATGCACACCAGGCATGCTGCTAATGCCGGAGGATCTGGTAAGCTGTTGTGCGTAAGCTGTCATACCAGTGAGCCCACAGGTCTTGTTAAACCGACAAGCGATCTGTGTAACGACTGCCATGGTTCGGAAACCTGGAGTAGCAGTCAATCGCTGCATAAGAAGCATATTGCAAAGGGGTATCAATGCGTAAAATGTCATAAGTTCTAACCCGCAGTTCTTGTATCTCTGAACACAAAAAAGGATGTCCGTTATTTCGGGCATCCTTTTTTTGTTTTACTGGCACAATAAGGTGCATTTTGCCCAGATTGTAATGCAGAGGGGATAGCTTATCTCTTTGTTGCACTTCAAATAGGGGGGCGCAGTAAAACCTGCAGATGTCTCTGCTGTCCCGGCAATGGAAAAACACAGTCTTCTGCCAGGCAGGGGAATAAACTTCGTTGTAATCTTCCCATTAACCATGATATCTTTTCTTTGAGTTTCATAGCCCTGCTTGTTGTCCCGTAAACAAATAATGACAGAAAAATATTATGAAGATAGATTGTCTCAGTATGTTATGTGAGATATCCCCTCTGCAAGGTTCCGGTGGGCCTGTGTCCTCTGGCGATGATCAAGGAGTGAGCGTGGATTTTTGGTATGGGCCTATCTATGTGGGAATTCGAATTTGAGAAAGAATATGATCTCTTTTGAGGCGGTGACCATCTCCATGCGGGGCAGGATACTGGTGCAGGATGTCTCTTTTTCCATTATGACCGGGGAAAAGGTGGTCTTATGTGGCAAGTCGGGCAGCGGCAAGACAACCCTGCTCAAGGCCCTGGTCGGCGGGGCGCAGATCATGCAAGGGGTTATTCAGGTAGGCGGCCTGTCTGTTCTGCCCGAAAACATTCAGCAGATCCGGCAGGATCTTGCCTATATCCCGCAGGATCCGATCGTCAGCCAGGAAACCGCAGCCGAGGATCTATTGCTGCCCTTTACCTTTAAGGCCCACAGCGGCAAGGAGCCGACTGCGGCCCAGATTGAGGCGGTGCTTTCCCGCCTCCTGCTTGATCCTGCCATTCTCCGGCAGAAAAGCGCTACCCTTTCCGGTGGCGAAAAGCAGCGACTGGTCATTGCCCGGGCCATCCTGCTCAATAAGCGGATCTTTCTGGCCGACGAGATCACCTCGGCCCTCGATCCGGAGAGCAAAGATGCCGTCTTTTCTTTTCTCCTGGAGTCTGAGCACACCGTGCTTTCCATCTCCCACGACCCGGAGTGGGTTGGCCGTTGCAACCGGGTTTTTACCATCGACAATGGTATCCTCCGGGAGGAGAAATAATGGAAGCTCTTGATATCCCTCTGGCCAGATTCGCTCTGCTCTACCTCCTGCTGCTTCTGCCTCTTTACTTTCTCCAGCGCCTGAAGCTCGGCCTTGGCCGCGAGGTGCTGATAAGTGTTGTCCGGATGAGTGTGCAGCTCTTTCTGGTGGGGATCTACCTCAAGTACATCTTCACCATCAATAGTCTCCTGCTCAATATCCTCTGGATCGTGGTGATCATGGTGGTCGCCAACTTGAACATCCTCAAGAAAGCAGGTCTGGCCGTCAGAAAACTCTTCTGGCCCTCGCTGGCCGGAGTGGCCTGCGGCACCCTTGTCGTGCTGGGCGTCTTTCTCTTTCTCGTGGTCCGGCCAACCCCTCTCTATGACGCACGCTACATGATTCCCCTGGCCGGCATGCTGCTCGGCAACTGCATGAACGGCAATATCCTTTCCCTGGAACGCTTTTATTCAGGGTTGCGTAAGAGCGAAAGCACCTTCCTCTCCTATCTGCTCATGGGGGCCACCCTCAAGGAGGCGGTCCATCCCTTCATGCGGGAGGCGATCCGCAGCTCGCTGGCTCCCACCATCGCCTCAATGATGACCATCGGTATTGTCTCCCTGCCTGGCATGATGACCGGTCAGATCCTAGGCGGTTCCTTTCCGCTGGTGGCCATTAAGTACCAGATCATGATCATGATCGGTATCTTCAGCAGCCTGGTGATCTCCATGGTGGCCAGCCTCTATCTCAGCCTGCCCTTTGCCTTTGATTCGATGCTGATGCTTAAGGACGAGATCTTTGCCGGCAAGAAAAAAGGCTGATATAAAAGGAACTCTCAACCATTATCCTTGTCCTGCTGCAGCCTGGCCACGGCCAGCTCCCGCATCTTGTACTTCTGCAGCTTGCCGGTGACGGTCATGGGGAATTCTTCCACAAACCAGATATATTTCGGGATCTTGAAATGGGCGATTTTGCCGCGGCAGAAGGCGCGAATCTCCTCCTCGCTGATCTCAACGCCGTTGCGGGGCTTGATCCAGGCCATGATCTCCTCGCCGTAGTAATCGTCCGGTACCCCGAAGACCGCCACTCCTGCCACCTTGGCATGGGTAAAGAGATAATCCTCGATCTCACGCGGATAGATGTTCTCCCCGCCCCGGATAATCATCTCCTTGAGCCTGCCGGTGATCTGCACATAGCCATCCCTGTCCATTTTTCCCAGGTCGCCGGAGTGGAGCCACCCCGCCTGATCGATGGCCTTTGCGGTCGCTTCCGGGTCGTGATAATAGCCCTGCATGATATGGTAACCCCGAAAGCAGATCTCGCCGACCTCGCCCAAGGGCAGGGTACGACCGGAGGCGAGATCCACCACCTTCACTTCCTGGTGGGGGAGGTTCCGGCCCACGGTGTTGATGCGGCACTCCAGGGTGTCCTCCCGGGTGGTGAGGTGGGTCAGGGGAGAGGCCTCTGTCTCGCCGTAGCCGATAAGGATCTCGGAACAGTGCAGGTCTTGGATTACCCGCTGCATGAGAGCCGGTGGGCAGGGGGCTCCGGCCATGATTCCGGTGCGCAGGCTGGTGAGGTCCAGTTCGCTGAAGCTGGGATGTTCCAGCTCGGCGATGAACATGGTGGGCACCCCGTGGATGGCGGTACAGCGCTCTGCGGCCACCGCTGCCAGTACCTGTCCAGCCTCGAAATGCTGGCAGGCGATGACGATGCAGGCACCCACCGAGAGGCAGAGCAGGTTGGCCAGCACCATGCCGAAGCAGTGGTAAAAGGGCACGGGCACGCAAAGGCGGTCCTGCTCGGAAAAATGCATGGCCAGGGCGGAAAAATAGGCGTTGTTGAGGATGTTGCGGTGGCTCAGAACCACGGCCTTGGGAAAGCCGGTGGTGCCTGAGGTGTACTGGATGTTGATGGGTTCATGGGGGTTGAGGCCGGCCGTGCGTTTGGCCAGAGCTGTATTGCTCACTGCGGCAGATCTGGCCAGCACTTCACCCCAGAGGGTAAAGCCGGAAGCGGGACGTTTCGTTGCTATCGGATCTGCCGGTTCATAGAGCACCACTCGCCGCAGGAATGGGAAATCTTTGCAGGCCAGGGTGTCTGAACTGCACTCATGCAGCTCGGGTACAAGTTCGCTGAGTATGGCCACGTAATCGCTGCTTTTGAAGGCAGGGATCAGGAAGAGTCCCTGGATCTCAGAGCGCTGCAGGGCAAAGGCCAGTTCCCGGCTGCGGTAGGCGGGGTTGATGTTCACCAGTATGGCGCCGATCCTGGCGGTGGCGAGCTGGATCAGCAGCCACTCGATGTTGTTTGTCGACCAGATGCCGATTCGTTCCCCCTTGCCAAAACCGAGAGCCATCAACCCTTTGGCCAGTTTGGCAACAGCTGCGTCAAGCCGGCGGTAGCTGAGACGTCTTCCCTGCGGTCTTGAAACCACCGCCTCCTGCTCGGGAAAGCGGGACGTAATCTCAGCCAGATGCGCCGGAATCGTCTGTTCCAACAGGGGCGGGGTGCCATCGGTGCGGAAGTAGCTGAGATTGTCGTCCATGATCTTCTCGTCTATAAATTCCCAGGGCAGAGGATATCCTTTTACTCCACATCCTGCCAGTAGCGGTCGATCCTGTCCTGGATCTCCCTGATTATTTCGTTGTTTTCCTGAGGCGTAAAGAGATGAGAAAAGCGGCCCTGGGTCTTGAGGTATTCACGTACCGGTAGCCTGGATCGCGGGATCTTGGTGTGGGTCACCCTGCCGTCGACATATTCCTTGAGCGGCCAGATGCCGGTTTGCACGGCGAGCTTGCCGATCTCCATGGTGGCGCTCGGTTCATAGTCCCAGCCGGTGGGGCAGGGGGACAAAGCCAGGATCAGGCGGGGGCCGGACAGGCCTCTGGCCCGTTCAATCTTCCGGGCCAGATCCAGGGGGTCGGCGGCGACCACCGTGGCCACGTAACTCGGTCGGTGTGCTGCCCAGATACTAAAGAGATCTTTTTTGTAGCCTGGATAGCCGGGAGACCCTTTGCTGGTTGCGGTGCGGGCCGCGTGCGGCGTGGCGGCGGAATATTGCTGGCCGGTGTTACCGTAGCCCTCGTTATCATAGCAGAGGTAGAGGAAATCAAGTTTGCGGTCCATGGCGCCGGAGGTGGCGGAAAGCCCCATGCCGTTGGCAGAACCGTCACCGCCGAGCACCACCACCTCAAGCTCTTCCTCCGGTCGCAACTGCCCCTTCTTCTTGAGGATATCAAGTGCGTCCCGTACCCCTTGCGCGCCGGCCGGGGCCGAGGCCATGGCGGTGTAGAGCCAGGAGCCGCGAAATGGGGTGGAAGGATAGACGGAGAGCAGGGTCATACAGCCGGCGGCATTGACGATCACGCACTTCTCACCCAGGATATCGCAGACCTGATGCAGGGTGGCAAGACCGCCGCAACCGGCGCACATGGGGGTGCCGGTGCCAAGGATGTGACGGACGGGCAGATCCTTGAGTCGCTGGTATTCCGTGTCGCTCATATCTCCCCTCCTTGATTGCTGCGGACTGCCCGGGCCACACTCTGCATCTTGCGGAGTGCGCGCAGTTCCTCTTCGGTGTAGAGCAACTGTGGTTCCGGGGTGACCCCGGTGGCTACTGCCTTCTGCACCACCTTGTGGATCTCGAAAAACTCCTCACTGCTGATATCCCGGCCTCCCAGGCCTCCAATAAAGGAGGCAAGCACGGGCGGCGCTTCGGGTATGCCGTAGAGAACAGAGGCCAGCTCCCCGAGAAGGATGCCTCCCTTGCCGGGGGAGAGGTTCTGGTCGATCACCGCCACCCCCTTTTTACCGGTCAATGCCTTACGCAATGCCGCAGTCGGGAAGGGCCGCAGCAGCCGGGGCCGCAGCAGCCCCACCTTCTCGCCTGCCTCCCGCAGCCGGTCCACTGCCTCTTTGGCCTTGGTGGCAAAGCAGCCGATCATTACAAAAACGATCTCGGCATTGTCGCTGCGGTAACACTCAAGGGCGCTGTAAGCCCTGCCGAAGAGGTCTCCAAATTCCCGACCCAGCTCTTCATAAACAGCAAACCCTTGCAGAGATGCAAGATGCGCCTGGTAACGGAAATAGGAGTAGGTCGAGCCGTCGAGTACCGCCACCCCTTCGCTCAGGGGTTCACCACCCCGGAAACGGATCGTGCCTGCATCAAAGGGTGGGAGAAAACGGTCGGCGTCGGCCTGGCTGGGGATCTGGACCGGTTCCCGGGTAAAGGAGAGATAAAAACCGTCCAGATTGACCAGCACCGGCAGGCGCACCGTGGGGTGTTCGGCCAGCCGGTAGGCGATGAGCAGGTTATCCAGCACCTCCTGACAGGTGGCGCAGTGGATCTGGAGAAAACCGCAATCGCGCATGGCCAGGACATCGTTATGGTCCGGTTCCAGCGTGATGGGCGACGAGAGGCCCCGGGAGACATTGACCAGCACAAGGGGCACCCGCCAGCCGGCCACGGTGTAGAGCATCTCCGCACCATAAAGAAGTCCCTGGCTTGAAGTGGCGGTGAAGACCCGTACCCCGGTGACGGCGGAACTGCCTGCGGCGGTGAGCATGGAATGTTCGGACTCCAAGGTGACCATTCGGCATTCCATCTCACGGGCGTCGATCCAGTTGGAGATGGTTTCGATGATCTCGGTCTGGGGCGTGATGGGGAAGGCAGGTAGGTAGTCGATGCGGGCCAGCCGCGCCCCCCAGGCGGCCGCGCCGTTGCCGGTGAGCAGTCTGCGTTTCATGTTTTTTCCTCCTGGACGGCAGCGATTTCTTCGGGCAAGGCACTGATGGCATGGGCCGGGCATTGGCTCAGGCAGACCAGGCAGCCTTTGCAGTGGGCATAATCGATGTGCGGCCGGTGCTCTTGATCCACCTGGATGGCGCCTTCAGGACAGAAGGTGGAACAGATCCACCAGCAGTGCTTGCAGTGGGAGGCATCAATAATGGGGCGTTCCGTTCGCCAGAGCCCGGTCCTGGCCAGTTCAC
>JAQVER010000047.1 GCA_028697885.1 Desulfocapsaceae bacterium | reverse complement strand
GAACATCTTTCATGCCATCAATGGACCTCCATAAGTAATGGCCGATGGGACCGCCGTTGGGTAGATGACAGTCCACGCACAAGATCCGCCGATGTGCGCCGGCGTGACTCCAGGCCGTGTGCTGTTCCTCCATGACATGACAACTGGCACAAAATGCCGGAGATTCCGACTTGGCCAGAAGACGTGGCGGGCCGATCAGCAGGAAGACCAGAATCGCCAGTATAGCCACTCCTGCCGCCAGAAGCACAACGGGAGTGGTCACTGATCCTTGTCTGGATTTCAGAAACTGCATGCATCCTCCTTGTTGCTTGGTTTAATTTTGCTGCATGTATCCCAATAGGACCAGCATTGAATCCATTAGGGGCTTTCTTCCGGTCAGATATTGCTCTGCTTTTTTAACTTTTCTGCTTCCTGTGTTCCCGTTGCGGTCAGACAGATTGCGGATAAGTCTGTATGCATACTCAGGCTCATGTCGCCCAAGAGACAGGCGTCATGGAAGATGGCGGCTGATTTAGCCTCTTCATCATTCATGGCAGGCTGCCGGGAAAGAAGCGCATTCACCTCCTTGATAAGGGTTTCTTCTGCCGCAAGCTCTGTCAACAGAGCCAAAGGGTGATCGAGCTCGGTGAGCAGGGCGGCGGCGACAATGGCGGCCATGTTCCCGCCCTCTTCCTGGCAGAGTTTTTCGCCAAATTCCGCCCTGTTGGTGACTAGAAGATATTTTTGCTCATTATCCAGCAAGCGTTTCCGTACTGCAATTGCCAGTCGATCCTTGAACAGGTCAGCTAGACCTCTCCGCAGATCGGAGGGTAGGGCACCCATGCACTGTTCGGCATAAGGGCAGTAGGAGGCGCAGCCAAAATCGATCTTGGGGTTCAGCACCCGGTGTCCGCATTTTTTGCAGGTACGTTGACTGTCGTCCTTGAAAAATTCCAGAACATTTCCGCAGTGGGGGCAGGGGAGTTCAAAGACTGCCTCACCATTCCAGTATCGGTTATCCTGTCCAGGGCATTGCATGATAGACCCTCCGGGCTGAATTATTCGCTCAGGACTGCCTCTTTGAACGCATCAATACCAAAACGCTCCATGAAGCGGGCACTTCGTGATTTATACTTGGCTTTCTGTTGATAGACTGTCAGGCATTTTCGTACCAGATCAACAACCTGATCATCGCTGAGACCTTCTGCTATTTTATCGCCAAGACGTGGATTGCCGCCGCCGTTGCCTCCAAAGACAAGGGTCCAGCCTTTTTTTGTGGCAAAGATCCCGACATCCCGGACATATGGTTCGGTACAGGACATGCGGCAACCGGAGATCCCGATCTTGACCTTGCCGGGCAGGGGTTCAGGAAAGGAGAGTTGTTCAATTCTGGCGCCGAGTGCCAGAGAGTCGCTGGTGCCGAATTTACACCACTGGGAGCCGGGGCAGGCCTGGACGTAATGGACGCCATTCGTGGCCACCGGCCGGATCAGGGGCTGCAGCTCCGACTTGAGCTTCTTCTGTTCTTCCTCGTCCATACCGAGCAGGGCCAGCCGTTGGGCCGAGGTGATCTTGGTCATGGGGACATTGTATTTATTGATGATGGTAACAATCTCTTCCAGATCTTTGGGGGAAAATAGACCCATGTTCAAACCGGGGACCACGCTGTAGGTCTTTTGATTCATTGTAGATTCTCTCTTTTGCAAGCAGGAAAAGCAGGACACGCTGATCTGAGCCGTGTCCTGCCGGGGGGAATAATAACAGCTTTCTTAGCCCAGGATGGCTTTCAGGTCAGCCTCGGGAGTAGAAACCGGTTTGACGTTGAAATTTTCCACCAGGACATTCAGCACGTTTGGGGTGATGAAGGCCGGCAGTGAAGGTCCAAGATGGATGTTTTTGATTCCCAGACTGAATAAGGTCAGGAGGATAACTACCGCCTTCTGCTCGTACCAGGAAAGAATCATGGACAGGGGCAGGTCATTGACCCCGCATTCAAAAGCGCCGGCCAGGGCCACTGCAATCTGGATGGCAGAGTAGGCGTCATTGCACTGCCCGACATCAAGGAGGCGGGGGATGCCGCCGATATCGCCCAGCTGCTTGTCAAAAAAGCGGAACTTACCGCAGGCGAGCGTCAGGATCATGCAGTCGCCAGGGATCTGCTCCACGATCTCGGTGTAGTAGTTGCGTCCTGGTTTGGCACCATCGCAGCCGCCCACCAGGAAGAAGTGACGGATGGCCTTGGATTTGACCGCCTCGATCACCTTATCGGCAACGCCGAGTACAGTGTTGCGGGCAAAACCCACGAGTACGGAACCCTTGTCTACGGTGTCGGTGAATCCGGGCAGGGCCAAGGCGCGGTTGATCACCGGACTGAAGTCTTTGTCGTTGCCGATGTGGGCAACATCCGGCCAGCCAACCAGGCCGGTGGTGAAGACATTGGCCTTATAGGAGTCTTTGGGTTTCTGGATGCAGTTGGTGGTAAAAAGGATGGCCCCTGGAAATTCAGGCATCTCTTTCTGCTGATTCTGCCAGGCGGTGCCGAAATGGCCATAGAAATGGCTGTACTTCTTCAGCTCAGGATAGCCGTGGCAGGGCAGCATCTCGCCGTGGGTATAAATATTGATTCCCTTGTCTTTGGTCTGCTCCAGGAGCATGGCCAGATCTTTGAGGTCGTGACCGGTGACCAGGATACACTTGCCGGGGATATGACCAAGCGGCACCGGGGTAGGGACCGGGTGACCGTAGGTTCCGGTATTACCGGCATCCAACAGTTCCATGGCCCGCAGGTTAACCTCGCCACATTTGAGAGCCAGGGCCACCAGCTGGTTGAGGTCCAGGTCGCCGGTGAGTGCGGCCATGGCTTCATGGATATAGGCGTAGACGGCGTCATCTTCCTGGCCGAGGATGGCAGCATGGTCAGCATAGGCGGCAAGGCCGCGCAGCCCATACATGGTGATCTGCTTCAGGGATTGCAGGTCAGGGTTGGCATCCAGGCTGTTGATGAAGTTCAGGGCGATGCCTTGCTCTTCCAAACCGCTCAGGGAGTCGGCCGGGGTAAAGGTGGCTGCGGCGGCGGTAAAATCAATCTTGCCGCCAGCGGCTTTTACTTCGGCTTTCAAGGTTTCACGCAGGGCGGCGGTCTTATGGATCAGGACACCAAAGCGGGCGGGGTCAAAATCGACATTGGTAAGACAGGAGAAAATTGCCTCACAGGTGAAACGATCGACAGCGTTATCTATCACTCCGACCTTACGTCCTGCGTCAGCCACCAGGCAAAGGCCCTGGACTGCATGAGTAAGAAGATCTTCAAGGCCGGCTACAGGCTCGGTTTTGCCACAGACACCGATGGTGGTGCAGGCGATTCCTTTAGCGGTTTGTTCACATTGATTGCAGTACATGGTTTGCTCCTTGGTTGGGGTGAATGAAAATGTTCTCAATAAAGTATATGTTACATTTTGGGCATTGTGAAATTCTTATTACAAATATGTCGTTTATGTTTGATACTCTATCGTAGATCAGGGAATGTTTGTTTGATCTAGGTCAAGGAAAGAAACTTTTTTCCGGAAAGAAGTGATTTTTTTTTGGGGGGGGGAATGAGAAAAAAGGGATAGAAAGAAGATTGCCGTATCTGAGGCCAGTACGGCATGTCGGTGAAGCTGGAGGTGTGTAGTCGCGAGGATGGGTCTATCGTGCCAGCTCGTCTCTCACCGCCCGGCCCAGCTCTTCCATGGTGTAGGGCTTTTTGATGAACTCCCCGGCTCCAAGCGCTGTCGTTTCTTCCACATCGACGCTTCTGGCGTAGCCGCTGACAATGACCGCTTTCTGGCCGGGCTGGATGGCGATGATCTGTTTGTATGTTTCCCGGCCATTGATGCCTGGAGGCATAAGCATGTCAAGGAGGATGAGATCCATCGGTTTTTCCCGGAGGAACTGTACTGCCTCTTCCCCTGAGTTCGTCGTTTCTACCGAGTAGCCAAACTGTTCCAGCATGCGTGAGGCGATATCGCGCTGCTGAGGCTCATCATCAACCACTAGTATGGATTCACCTTTTCCCTGTAATGTAGCAAGATCCGTCCGCTCTTTTCTGGTCTCGGGCTCTCCGTCCGTTGAAAATGGTAAATAGAGGGCAAAGGAAGTCCCTTTCTCGCTACTCTCCACATTGATTCCGCCGCCATGATCCTGGACAGTGCTCCAAACCACGGCCAGCCCAAGGCCCGTACCGCTTCTGCCCATGACCTTCTTGGTGTAAAACGGCTCAAAAATATGCTCCAGATCGGCTTGCGCTATGCCGGAACCGGAATCGGCCACGAGCAGCAGCACGTACTTCCCCGGCTTTATCTTCAGTGTGCTTCCTGAAGATTCATCGATGTCACAGATGCTGGTGGAAACATGGATGCTCCCCGGTCCGGCAATGGCCTCGGCCGCGTTGGTGATCAGGTTCATGATGCTCTTGCGGATATGCACCGGCGAACAGGAAACAGTACATGGCGCGGGCGTTAATCGGGAGATGATCCGCACTTTTGGATACAGGGCCTGCAGCATCATCCCTTCCGGGGATTCAAGATATTCGGTAACCAGGGTGTTGAGGTCGGTTGGTTTTTTGGTACTGGCCACTCCTCTGGCAATGGTAAGCAGGTCGGCCACAACTGCTGCGGCACGGAGGCCGGCCTCGTGCATCAACTGCAGGGGCTTTCGCAGGTTACTGTCCTGGGGAAGTTGCCGGAGTACCAGCTCCGGGTAACCGACAATTCCGGAAAGGATATTGTTCAGATCGTGGGCCACCCCACCAGCCATGAGTCCAATGGCCTCCATCTTACTGGTTCGGGCTTGATGGTTATGCAAATCCTGCTCCACCCGTTGGAGCCGATTATAGCCGGTCTGATCGTTCAAGGTGATGATGATGGTATCATCGACCAGAGTGAAGGCCAGGATAACGTCTTTGAACGAGCCGTCTTTACAGACTATACTTCTTTCCTTGAAGGTGGCGCCTTCCCCGGTGTCTATGGCGGTGTGCAGTTTATTCTGCCAGTCCAGGAGGACTTCTTCCTGTGTTTTTTTATTGGGGAAAGTCCTGACGAACCAGGTCTCAATAGTCGGCATATCTTCAAGGGTGTAGCCGTAGGTGTTTTGGCATTGACCGTTGATCAGTCTTGTCTGGCCGTCAGTGCCGGCAATAATAATGGGGATGTGGGAACTGTCGATAAAGCGGGAAAAGATACGTTCCTGTTCCAGTAGTCTTTGTTCAGCCTTCAAGCGCTGTCTGGATTCGCGGATAATGATACGGGAACGGAGCAGAAAAGCCCCTATGGCCATAAACGTACAGAACAAAGTGACCCACCATATGCCAAAAGCATTAATTGCCTGCAAAGCTTGTCGTTCCGGGGTCGCGACAACAACGGACCAGCGGGTCCCCGGAAGTTGAATCGGCGAATAGACGGCCTGCTTGCGGATGGTTTCGACTTGATTGTTTTTTATCCGGTCATAGTCGTATACTGCAGTTCCTTCATCTCCGGCCATCATCTTCCGGGCCATGACCAGCACAGAGGGAAACTGGCCAGAGGTCTCGTCTACTGTTTTGCCGATGTGACCGGGAACAGGACAGTAAAGTTCTACTCCCGCTGCGCTGATCAGCCAGGCGTACCCCTCTGCTCCGATAATGATGTCCGCCAGATATCTTTTAGTAATCGTTTCGAAGGGAATCAGGATGGAGATGCAGCCGGCGTATACACCGCTGTCGAAAACAGGATAAGCAAAGGCCACGGTCCGATAGCCCTGAGCAGCCGTAAAGACCTCGCTTACCTGGGCCTGATGGGTCTGAATGATTCGCCGGTTATGCTCCTGGCTGGAGACATCCATGCCGAGAACCTTTGGGTTGTCTGGCACGGTCGCAAGGATATGTCCAGAGGCGTCAATGCGGGTAACGGCGCTCACCGACCCTTGAGTAAAGCCGTACATGTCCTCCATGAGCTGTCTTCCCTGTCCGTCGATCCGGATGATGGAGTCCTGTTTGGCCAGATAGGCGAGGATACTTCGATAATGGTTAAAATGTTCTTCGATCCCCTTTGCGGCCTGCCGAGCCAAAATAAGTTGCTGGGCGTTCAGCGCCTGGATGGTATTGTCACGGACTATCCGGTATGGAGGATAAAAGGTGGCGGCTCCTGCCAGTAAAAGCAGGAGATAGAGGGTAACGGATTTAAGGTTGTTGGAGACGGTTTTGTCTGGCATGGTTGTCCATCATGGAAGTGTGCGCCTTATTTTGTACCGGTGCTGCGCTAGAACAGTCGAACTCTATTGATGACGAAAATATGATATCATATTTACTCCCGGTTTGAGGAACATTATTTTGCTTTAAGTCATGTTTGACTTGGCAGTTATGAACCTTAAGCTCCAAGCGGGACAGTATGAAAAAGAAAAATGAATCGGATTCAGCAAGCAAGCTGCTGAAGGTTTTTCCGCCCATACTGCGACTGCCGTGAGTCCCCTTGTGGGGGTATGCTTTAGCCCTTGACACAGAGGGCGATTTTTCATAGGAAAAGAAAATAGTTAGATGGTTGCACCTTTAATATTCTGCTGCGGTAGGTGGAAAATATAGAGGGGTGAAAGCTAAAACAGGAGGGGAAAATGTTTATTGACCTTTTACGAGTCAGAAGAAGTATTCGTCGATTTCAAGACCGGCCAGTGGAAAAAGAGAAGAGAGATCTCCTGCTGGAGGCCATGTTGCGTGCGCCTTCGTCGCGCTCCTTGAACCCCTGGGAGTTTGTAGTGGTTACGGAGAAAGAGACCCTCGAGCAACTTGCTCAGGCGAAACCGCACGGCGCATCCTTTCTCAAAAATGCGCCGCTGGCCATTGTTGTCTGCGCCGATCCTGCAAAGTGTGATGTGTGGGTGGAAGATTGCTCCATTGCTTCCATCCTTCTGCATCTTACGGCCGCGGATCTTGGTCTTGGCAGCTGCTGGGTCCAGATACGGTTGCGGGAACATGATGCCCGGCAGACGGCTCAGGAATATGTGGCTGGCATCCTCGGGCTGAAAGAAGGAATGGTGGTTGAGTCTATCATTGCTATCGGCTATCCGGCGGAACAATTGCCCGGCCATCCCCGCTCGTCTCTGCTGGATGCAAAAGTGAGTTTTGAGAAATATGGTCAGAAGGGATAGCTCGCTGTTCCGCTTGACTATTCAGCTGGCCCCACCTTTTCTGTGATGGGGCATGAAATTACCATTTTTTCAAGTTTATCAAGGAGGTATGTCTGGTTTTTCTGTAAGTCGATATGTTCTGGCTCAACGGTGATCTCGGAGCCCGCTATACTGGTGAAAGAGCCAAAGGTGTCTGCTGCCAGCTCAAAATGTTTGCGGGTGAGAATGGCGAAATCGTTACCGTAGGCCCTGAAGAGCAGGGCATGAGGATAGTGTGCCTGCAGCTCAGCAGCGAAAGCTTGCAAAATATGATTTCCCTGTTCCCAGCCCTCACGTTTATTGTATTCGATAACGTTGGTGAGATGGAGAATATGCAGGCAGGTGTATTCGTGGATAGTCTGGTTGTTCTGCAGGAAAATTTTCAGGTAGTCTTCGTTAAAGAGGCCGGTCAGTCTGTCATTGAAAAAATAGGAAAATCTTTTTTTCTCAATATCCGAGGTTGGGCTCTGGGTGACAGACACCGGGGGTGTTGTTCCTTGCAGGGCCTGAATGGCAACGGCGACCACCTCAGGGTTAAATTGGCTGCCGCTGAGAGATGCCAGTTCAGTCAGGGCCTCCTTGACCTGTTTTCGTGGTTTGTAGATACGGTTAGTGGTCATGGCGTCGAAGGCATCCGCCACGGTGAGGATGCGGGAGAGAAAGGGGATTTCGTTGCCGTGCAGTCCGCCGGGATAGCCTTTACCATCATGGCGTTCATGATGGTGGCGGATGATTTCGGCCAGATCTTTGTACATATCGATATTAGAAAGCATTTCATAGCCGGCGGTGGCGTGGAGTTTGATCAGTTCATAATCCAGGCTGTTGAGTTTTCCTGGTTTGAGAAGGACGGAATCCGGTGTCGCTATCTTGCCGATATCATGGAGAATGGCCGCTTTGTGCAGTTTTTCTATCTCGTCCTCGGCAATGCCCATGGCCTTGGCTATTTTTTGACAATATCCAGCCACACGCTCAGTATGGCCGGCGGTGTAGGTATCCCGTTGCTCAATCATGTTGACAAAGGTGAAGATTGTCTCTTGATAATTGACCGTTCGTTCAAATGTCAACCTGGCAACTTCCTCCCGGTGGCGAAAGGAACTGATCGCAAAACCGAGATCCCCTGCAAGTTCTTCCAACATGGCAACTTCTTCCTGTTCAAAACCTTCTCGCAGCCAGGTATAGATTGTCAGTGTACCCAGAGGTTTGGCTGATTGTCTGGCCCGTAAAGGCAGAGCGATGGCTGCCTGAAAGCCCTTTATCTCGGCATGGTTCCGCCAGGGGGTAAGGTCCTTGGCATGGTTCCGGTCGCTGATGACGGTGTGGTCTTCGTGGATACATCGGGCCGTCGGGCTTTGATAAAAAGGGAGACCTGGGTCATTGACCGCATACGGGGGAGGGGCCAGATATTTTTCGAAATCATCTGAGCTGTATATTGTATGAATTTTTTCTTCATCAAGCAGGCCAATCCAGGAGAACCCATAGTGTCCATGCTGGACAAAGAGCTCACAGGATTTTTTGAGCAGGATTGTCAGGTCGGGAGAGGTAATCAGTAATTTATTGATATCGGCTACGGTTTGCAGGATGCCTTTGAGATAGATCTGTTGATCGAGAAGGGTATTAATTTTTTCTGTCCGTTGTGCGACCTTGCTTTCAAGAGTGACGTTCAGTCTTTCCACTTCCAGTTTTTTCTTTTGCAGGATTCGGTTCAGAAGCAGGACGTACCAGGCGGTGGCCAGAACCAGAAGCACAGCCAGGCCCAAGAGAGTGAATTGCCGCCAGTAGCGGGAGAACACATCAGTAAGGGAGAACTTTCCATAATCTTTGTAGGGGCCGATCTTCAGATCAAAAAGGCAGTCATGCACAGGTTGATAATTCAGGGGGATGGTCCATCCTGCCGAATGACTGGCCAAGGCTGCAGGATCATTGATTTCCATGGTCATCAGGGCTCCGGCAACGAGACGGGAAAGCCTGTTTGGTGTTGATTTGATTGCCGCAATGGGCCATTCGGGGTAGAGCGCAGTACTGAGAAGAAAGGGAAAATCGTTTTCTTGCTGTTTATTTAAAATCTTTAGCTGTTCCAGATGAATGGTCCCGTCTTCAGCCATGTGTTCAAGGGTGTCGGTGCGTACTGTCCCGGCATCAACGGCCCCGCTCAGGACAGCCTGGACAACATCCTCATGGGTGCCGGCGTAGCGCAGAGAAGAAAAGTCGGTGAGCGGTTCGATGCCCTGCAGAAAAAACTCCCGCCAGGCGACAATCCAACCACCGAAGGAAAGCGGGTCTACGGCCATGAAGGACTTTCCTTTGAGATCCGTGAAGGTGTTGATATCCTGGCGGTCAGCCTTGGTGAAGATCACACCGCCAAAGGTGGTGGTCTGTTGCCCAAGGAGATTCTGGTTGATCAGGGTGGCCAGGCGGCTGACTCCGTAGAGCTTTTCCAGCTCCACATAAAAGGCTGGATTGGTCAGTACGAAATCGACTTTGCCCTGTTTTACTGTCTCATGAATTTCTTTAAATCCCAGAGGAACAATCGTGAAATGGTAATCAGGGAGAGTGGCGGAGAGATAGTCAGCCGTTGCAGTCCATTTATGTACGGCAATATCCTCTCCGCTTTTGGCAAGAACGCCTATGGATATGGTTTTGGGGGTGGCAGCTAGCAGATATGAGGGGAAAAGGAGGAGTAGAAAGAGGCAGATTGCTCGAGCAAGAAGAGTCATAGTCAGCCAGAGAAAATGTGAGTTGACGAAAAGAGAGTGGGGCTTCAAATACAAACTCTATTTTTTATACAATAACAAGCTGGGGGACAGATGTCCATGTTGAATCAATTGAGCCGCAACTCAGAGCGTTTCAGAATCGGTTTGCCTCGATAAACAGACAGCTGCTGTTTCCAGGCTTGAAGGGAGCAAACTTGTAGCCGCTGAACTGCTGGTGGATGGTGAATCCTGAATCGCGCAGAAGTGCCTGCCATTTTTCCTCCGGAAAAGCTGCAAGGTACAGAGTGTGGCTCAGATCCTCATTGGTTGCTCCCGCTTGCAGGGGGCGGACTCGATAGCGCTCTTCGAGAGTGAGTTGTTCACGTGTGTAGCTGCGGCGGGTCTCTTTGATGATCTTACCGCCTCCCGCTTGCTCAAGGATCTGGAATTGAAAGAGCTTTTTGGTGCCCAGGTCCATGATCGTCTGGTCAGGGATAAAGAGCTGAAGAAGCAGTCTCCCATCTTTTTTAAGAACAGTTCTGATCTGCTTCAGGCATTTTATTATCTTATCTGCCGTTACCAGGAGATTCAGGGTATGATAAGGAATGATCACGGTGTCGAATTTCCGGGATAGAGCCAGTTCGGTCATATCCATGCATACATAGGAGATGTTTGTTGCTGCCGCCTTGAGTTTGGCCAGGTGCAACATGGAAAGGGAGAGGTCGATGGCGGTGATATCAGCCCCGCTTGCCGCCAGTTGCCGGCACAGGCGGCCGGTTCCGCAGCCAAGCTCGAGAACGGTGTCTGGACCCTTTATCCTCTCCAGATAAAATGGTAGATCAGCATGGAAATCTGTCATCTCCATGTCGTAAAACTGACAGTAGCGTTCACTGCTGAGAGGCAGGAAAACTTCATCCGGCTCCTTGTGGCTGTCAAAGATGTCTGCTGCCATTATCTGTTTTTATCTGTCATTGTTTGATTTCTATGCAGCGCATTGGAGCCAGATATTTCAGGTCCTGAAACTTATTTTGTCTTCAGCAGGTCGCGGATCTCGGTAAGCAGCAACTCTTCCTTGGTCGGAGCTGGTTCTTTCGGAGGTTCTACTTTGGCTTCTTCCTTACGTTTCAAGGCATTTATGCCTTTGATCATCATAAAGATGGCAAAGGCGATGATGGTAAAATCAACGGCTGTCTGCACAAACTTGCCGTAGGAGATAACGACCGCTTCAGTGCCTCCAGAGGCTGCCTGCAGGGTGATGGCGAGTTTGCTGAAATCTATACCGCCAATGAGCAGACCAATCGGCGGCATGATAATATCGCTCACCATGGAAGAGACGACTTTGCCAAAGGCTGCCCCGATAATAATACCAACCGCCATGTCGATGACGTTTCCTTTTACCGCAAACTCTTTGAATTCTTTGAGTACACTCATCGTCGATTCTCCACGGATTGAGATGAAAAGGATCACCTGCCTGTCCAGAGTAAACCAGCAGGGCCATTGTTTTTTGTAGGACTACGGGGTTTTAAAAGGTGAAATTGTCAGTGTCTTCTTTGTTCATCTTTTATACAGTTAAAGAATCATATCAAAGTGGATGGAATCTTTGCAAGGACTTATCCTCCAGGGCTAGAGTAGGGATAACTACAGGGTAATCTTCTGGAGATGCTTAAGGGAAAATGATATTTACCTGTTTCTGCATCGCATCTGGGATGCTGCCTATGGTAGCAGATTTTTTAAAGCATCCCCTAGCTGTGGAAAAGTATAGGTATAGTTGGCCTGTTGCAGGGCTTTCGGTATAACACGCTGGGAGCCCAGCAACACATCAGCAAATTCACCTAATACGATCTTGAGGGCAAAGCCGGGTACAGGCAAAAAAGCTGGTCGGTGCAGGGATGTTGCCAGAGCCTGGGTGAATTCACTGTTGGTTACCGGGGCCGGCGCCACTGCATTGACAGGACCTCGTAGACTTGTCTCCTCCCTTGCATAGAGCATGATGGCGGTCAGGTCATCAATATGGATCCAGGACATGTACTGGCTGCCATTTCCTAATCTGCCTCCTAAACCCCATTTAAAAGGAAGCAGCATTTGGGCCAACGCCCCTCCGGCATCCCCTAAAACGACACCGGTGCGGATCAGTACAACCCGGACACCATACTCTTCTGCTCGCAGGGCCTCTTGTTCCCAGTCCAGGCAAACTTTTGCAAGAAAATCATCCCCAGGTGCCGAAATCTCAGTCAGTTCTTCGTCCTGTCGTGATCCGTAATAGCCGACGGCAGAAGAACAGATGAGGGTTGTCGGCTTGTTTTCAGCTTTGGCAATGAAATCTACAAGGTGACGGGTGCCCTCAATGCGACTGGCCCGTATCCGTTCTTTCTTTGCCGCATCCCAGCGGCCATGAAAAATTGATTCTCCTGCTAAATGGTAAATGGTATCCACTCCATCAAGAAGAGACGGATCTGCGTTCTGTGAACCATCCCACTTCCGAACCTCGCTGTCGGGAAAGAGGTTTTTTGTTTTTTCTACGCTACGGCCTGCAATAATCGGCCTAGGTAATCTTTTTGCAAGATGTTGACCAACAAAACCTGTCCCGCCTGTGATAAGTGCTCTCATGATGTTTCCTTCCAATGATCGGTAGCGACTCATTGTTCTGATAAAGGGGAATCAATTAATTCATCTTACGTTTAGTTGCTGGCTGAATTTTACCAAAGATATGCGCTTGCTTGTTTACCCGTCACTTCCAATGAAAACACCTGCCTGGCCGGAGTCTGGGCAATGCCATAGCAGACATGCAATGGCAACAAGTGCTCTTCTCTAGGGTGACAAAATCTTGCCGCGGGGGCGCTTTCCCAGTTAATCAGCCTTTGTTCCCTCTCGGCCTCACTGAGATTGTGGTTGGAACAAGTCTCGATCAACCATTGTTCAAAAGATTTATTCATCGACTGTATTGCCTCAGTCGATGGTGAGAAAAACGCTCTCAGGTTGTGAAATGAAAAACCGGAACCTAAAATAAGTACGTTCTCTTCTTGTAACCCGGCCAGAGCCTTGCCGATCTGGATATGCTCAGTGGGATTTAGACTGTTGAGCAGAGATAATTGAACACAGGGAATATCCGCAGCGGGATACATGATTTTCAGCGGAATAAAGACGCCATGGTCAAAACCTCTATCTTCAGTTAAATTCGCTTTCATCCCGCTCCTGTTCAAGACATTGTAGATCTTGCGGGCAAGGCGGGGTGCACCCGGTGCAGGATATTGAATTTCATAGGACTCTTGTGGAAACCCGGAGTAATCGTATAATAGTCCAGGATTCGCCCCACTGGTAACAGTTGCCTGCTCTTCTTCCCAATGGGCGCTGATCACAATAATGGCTGAAGGTTTTGCCAGAAGGGTGGCAATATGTTGAAGACCGGCGACCATCTCCTGGTGAGACGGTTCTCCCAATAACGGTAAGGGGCCTCCTCCATGAAAAATATATAAGACAGAAGATGCTGGGACATCCGGATTTTCATCCATGCTCTGCTCCAAATATTTAAAAGAATATTTCTTCTTTCAGCTCTTTTTCCCCCAGACAGAATTTCCCACGCTTCCTTTCAGTCAATGATTATTTCTTCGCCGCCAATGAGGCTGAGTACTTTATTTACCTTGAAGCGAACCAGAAATTTTTCACCTTGCAACTTGTCATCCTCGGGGCTGAGATGACGTCTGCTCAGGGAGGTGATCAGCTCCTGATCCGTACTCTCCTCCAGCTTGGTCAGAAAAAGACGAACTCCGTTGTACCCACGTCCATCTTCCAGAAAAAGATAGTTGGCATGCTTGTTCTTCTCCAGGTTCTTATGGGTGAGGCGGTCGCGCATGACAAAGGCGATTTCATCTTTCCCCTGGACATGGGGCCTGGAATAGATTGCTGTGTCCACCACACCAGTTTCATCACTGGTGGCCATGACGCCGATTCCCTTCATCTCTGTGAAATAACTATCCAGATTCATCGTATTCGTTCTCCTTGCAAGTGTTGTTGATTGCCCTCATTGTCAGGCAGGCAGCTCTGACAATCTCTAAAACCGATATGGTTTCTGTGCTATCGACGGTAATCGTGTCCTTATTTGTTCTTATAATAGTGCACTATATTGCCAAGGGTGTCCATCTTATATATTCGCACCTTTTATGACTTCATCGGCAGTGGCGTCGAATCATGCTCTGATTGTGTTGTTGCTCTGAGATATAAATCCTCAATATGAGGGCGCTGACGAGAGATGTTTTTATCATTGACTTGTGCCGGGATTTTCAGTAATCGTTGTCGAGAAAATTTCAGATGCTCATAAGAGAGCTTAAAAGGGAACCCGGTGACAATCCGGGACGGGCCCGCCGCTGTGACCGGGGACGACCGTTGCATTCAAGCCACTGACCTTATTTTTCAGGTTGGGAAGGCGCAACAGGGAGGACGATCCGGAAGTCAGAAGACCTGTCTGAAATAAAGAAGGATGTCTCCGTGGACAAGGGGCAGACTTGTGTCATCTGTGGATAAAACAAGGCAATCCCCGGATCAATATCTATTGGTCCGGGGATTTTTTTTGCCTTTTTACTGGCCTGCCCCGGACTGCTTTTCTTGAAGGAGAGAGAAAATGAAAAAGCGGTATCCTCGGCAATGTTTTTGTTTAGCAGTTTGTAGTTTGTTTTTCTCTGATGTAAGTGGCGTGCTGGCCGTGGAAGGTGGGCCTCCGCCGATTCCTGCGAACGATGTGGTGGCTGTTTCCCCGGATATTGAGCAGCTGCCGCAAATCGAGACCGTCAACGGCAAGACCTATCTGACCATCACGGCCAGTCGGGTTCCGGAAAAAAGCAATGGGGTGAGCGCCAATTTGACGGTAATCGATCGGCAAGAACTGGACCGGGCCGCGGCCGATAATGTGGGCGATCTCCTGGCTGAAAAGGGTGTCGGCCATGTCCAGAAATATCCGGGAGCGCTGACCACCATCGGTATTCGCGGTTTCCGGACCGAGACCCACGGCAATGATCTCCAAGGGCATGTGCTGATCCTCCTCGATGGCCGCCGGTCAGGGACCGGTAATCTGTCCAAGCTCCTGACCAAAAATGTGGAGCAGATCGAGATTATCCGCGGCCCTGCAGCGGTCCAGTATGGCTCCGGCGGTATGGGCGGCGTGGTCAATATCATCACCCGGCAGGGCCGGAATAATTCCGCCTTCCTTGAGGCTGGAGGCGGCACCTTCGGAAAGGCAGAGGGGAGTGTCGGCGGCACCGCAAAAGGGCCGGGGCTCGATTTTGCCGGGGCCTTTTCATCGGCCACCCAGGATGACTATGAGACGGCTAATGGCGTCACCTTTGCCAATACCGGTTTTTACTCTCAGATCGGGGCCAGTGCCAACGTGGGCTATGAGTTTGCCCCGCATAACCGGGTCGGGGTGATCATCACTGATTTTGAGGCCGACAAGGCTGGCAATCCCGGTTACCTGAGCGTCAACGATACCGACAATTATACGGATAACAGCAACTATTCCGTGGATAGCCGTTACAGCGGCCAGAACAGCTCCGGCCGCTATCAGTGGATGGGCCGCTACTTCTTCGGCAGGGATAAAAACGTCTGGGTCGACCCAATGTTATCCAATCCTACGGGCTGGGATAACGGTATCGATTCCCGCAATACCACTGAACAGCAGGGAGCCCAGGCCCAGATCAGCGGAACCTTCGGAGCGCTGAGCCTGACCACCGGTGTGGACTGGCTCCATTATGCGGTGGAAAACAGTTGGAGCCCCCAGCAGACCAGCTATACCAATCCGGCACTTTTCCTGTTGGCCAGGGTGGGAGTTCTTGATGACCGTATCATCGTTTCCGGCGGAGTGCGCCAGGACTGGTATGCAGTTGAGGTGCAGCAGCCGACTGGTTCCAAGGTCGATGATTCCCATTTTACGCCCCAGCTTGGCCTGGCCTGGACGGTAAGCGAGGGGCTCAAGCTGCGAGGGCAGGTGGCCCAGGGCTTTGTCATGCCTTCGGCCGACCAGCTTGCCATCGATATGGTTTCTTTTGGCCGCCGCACCATTGGCAATCCCGACCTGAATCCTGAAAAAAGCCTGACCTGGGAGGGCGGTGCCGATTTTAGCAAAGCAGGATTTTCCAGCTCGTTCACCTGGTTTGCCACTGATTTTGAGGATAAGATTGTCACCAATAAAGTGGCCAATGGGGACACCTCCTATACCAATCTGGGCAGTGCCACCATCAACGGTCTGGAGGCGGCGCTCTCCTATGATCTCGCTGCTCCCCTGCACTGGGCCTGGGAGGTCCGGCCCTTTATTGATATGACCTGGCTCAACCAGTATGAGGATGACGCTACCGGCCTTGATCTCACCTATGTGAGTGATCTGACCCTGTCAACGGGGCTCGCCTTTTCTGATGCCGGCGCCATCTCCGGCCGCCTCAATGTAACCTATACCGGGCCGCAGCAGGTGGATGACTGGGAAAAGAGCTATGAAGTGGTGGAGAAAGGCAGCTTTGTGGTCACCGACCTGACCCTCAGCTATCGGTTCTTGCAGGATGCAAGCCTGGGGGACTTCACGGTGCGGGGTGAGCTGCGCAATCTCTTTGATCAGGACTATGCCTATGTCAAGGGCTACCCAATGCCGGGGCGTTCGGTTTTTGTCAGTCTGAAGTGGGAGTATTAGGAGCCCTTGCAGGAAGAGCAAGGTTATTTTCTTGCTCTTCCGCTTTCCGGAACCTTATAATATTACTGATATTAAAATATGCTATATCCTCTTATAACAGTAGGTTAAGCAATGACTAGATTTGTTTTTTCGACACCTTGGTTATTGTTGCTATTGGTGCTTGCTATATCTCCGGCATCTGCCTGGAGTCAAGAAAAGCAATTTCCTCAGCGCATTGTTTCACTTGGGCCGATCAATACCGAAAATGTTTTTCTGCTGGGGGCGGGGGATCGTCTGGTGGCCGACACCAGCTATTGCGTGCATCCGGCAGCGGCCCGCGACAAGGTGAAGATCGGCTCGGTGATGCAGCTCAATATCGAACAGATCCTGAGCCTGCAGCCCGATCTGATCCTGGCCACCGGGCTGACCAGTCCGCAGCAGGTGGCCCAGCTGGCGGCTTCGGGGGTGCGGGTGGTTCATTTCTCCCAGCCCTCAGGCTTTGCCGCGATCTGCGCGCAGTTTTTGGAGCTGGGGAGGCTCCTGGGTCTTGAGGACAGGGCTCTCGAGATCATTGGCCAGGCCAGGAACGAGGTCCGGGCCATCCAGCAGCGGGTCAAGGACCTTCCTGCCAGGAAGGTATTCCTGCAGGTGGGTGCCCATCCCTTGTTTGCCTCGGTGGCAAGTTCCTTTACCAATGACTATATCGTGCTGGCCGGTGGCGTTAACATTGCAGCCGGTCAGAGGGATGGCCGCTATAACCGGGAAAAGGTGGCTGCCCACAACCCGGATGTGATTATCATCGCGGTCATGGGCAGCGAAGGGGGGATTGGCGCCAGGGAAAAGGAGGAGTGGCTGCGCTTTGCGCCCATCTCGGCGGTGCAGAACAGACAGGTCTTTGTTGTGGATCCGGATATCATCTGCAGCCCCTCCCCCCTGACCTTTGTCAAGGGCCTGGAACAGATCGCGGCGCTCATTCATCCGTTGAAAGGGCAATAACAACACTGCCTTTCTTGTCGATCGTTGTGACTGAGTAAAAAACGCCAGTTTGTTTATTTCATAAAACAGTAACTCAAAATTTGACTATCTGAAGTTGTGGTGGCATTCTAAAAATGAGTAATCTCTTAAGAGTGGTTTGGTCCTTTCACGAGCAGATGAAAAAAAAATTTTTATTCAAAGGAGTCCTTATGAAAACCAAAATCCTCATCAGCTGTTTGATTCTCCTGGTTGCCATTCAGTTTGTTCCGTACGGCAAAAATTATGTTAATCCCCAGGTCGTTGCCGAACCTCAATGGGACAGTCCGGAGACAAGAGCCCTTTTTATGAAAACATGCGGCGACTGTCACTCGTATGAAACTAAATGGCCGTGGTACAGCAAAGTTGCACCGGTTTCCTGGCTTATTACCAGTGACGTAAATGAAGCGCGGCAGTATTTTAACGTTTCCACCTGGCAACATCAGGAAAGGAATAATGGCAAAGACGCTGTTTACGAGCTGCGTGAAGGTAAGATGCCACCGCTACGTTATCTGGCGGCACATCCGGAAGCGCGCTTAGGTGAGCAGGAAAAGGCGGCGTTACTCAAGGGGTTAAGTTCAACGTTTGGACACTAAACGCAGAGTCCGAACCATCCCCGTGTCATCAATACGGACATGATGCCTCAGGCCAATAAGGTTTATTCCTTATTGGCTTTTGAGGATTATAAATCCAGCTGGTACTTGTATCATCCGCCGCTTGTCCATCAGGCTGCTCAGTCCAGGTCATGACCGGTGGTGGTCATGACCAGTTTCCCATGTTTGACCCCTTTGACGCCGATCAGTTCATCGGCTATCTGTTTGATCTCCTGGGCTGTTCCCCGGACCACCAGAACTTCCAGACAGTTGTGGGCGTCCAGGTGGACGTGGAGGGATGAGATGATCTGGTCGTGATGGGAGTGCTGCTGTTCCGTCAACTTATCGGAAAGATCGCGCACATGGTGGTTGAAGATGAGGGTGACGGTGCCGATTGCCTCTTCCGTTGATTCGGACTTGTTCTCCACCAGTGAGGTGCGGATGAGGTCGCGGATCGCTTCCGAGCGGTTGGTGTATTTTTTCTGCTCAATCAGCTGGTCAAAGTTGAACAGCAGTTGTTCATCCAGCGAAATACCAAATCTGACAGTTTTTCCCATGTTCCTTCTCTCCGGTGCAATTTTTTTCATGACGAACTTTGACCAAGAATAACTGATTTCTGAGGAAAAACAATCGAATTCCCTATGCTTAAGGGGCAGAAGATGGATTTGCCTGCTTCCTGGCCTCCCGTGTTCTTGTCAGAAAAGACATTGACACACGAAATATATTATCGTATCTGTAAGGTGTTACTTTTTGTAATTTTGTAACACAAGTCTGTCTTTTACGTATCGTATTAATCAGGAGGAAAGAACCATGCATATGGCAGATGCGCTTTTGTCACCGGCAGTTGGGGGGACCATGTGGGGAGTTGCCGCCGGTACCATCGCCTATAGTTCCATGAAGGTGAAAAAGGAGTTGGATGACAGCAAAGTCCCGCTCATGGGCGTTCTCGGCGCCTTTATCTTTGCCGCCCAGATGATCAATTTTACCATTCCCGCCACCGGCTCCAGTGGGCATCTGGGAGGAGGGTTGCTGCTGGCGATCCTGCTCGGCCCCTATGCCGCCTTTCTCACCATTGCCTCGGTCCTGGTGGTGCAGTCGCTGTTCTTTGCCGACGGCGGCATCCTGGCCCTGGGCTGCAATATCTTTAACCTCGGTTTCTTTCCAGCCTTTATTGCCTATCCCTTTATCTACCGCAAGATAGCGGGCAGCCAGCCGAGCCGTACCCGGTTGAGCATTGCTGCCATTATTGCCGCGGTCGTTGGTCTGCAGATGGGGGCATTTTCCGTGGTGTTGGAAACCGTCTCCTCGGGTATTTCATCCCTGCCGTTTTCCACCTTTGTCGTGCTCATGCAGCCGATTCACCTGGCCATCGGTATCGTTGAAGGGCTGGTGACGGCGACGGTTGTCTCCTTTGTTGCTGCTGCCAGACCTGAGATAATCAGGGCGGGAAACGACCCGGTAACCCCTGGCCGCCTGCCGCTGCGCAATGTCCTGCTTTCTTTTCTGGCGGCCTCCTTGCTTATCGGCGGCATTGTCTCCTGGTTTGCCTCGGAAAACCCGGATGGGCTGGAATGGGCCATTGCCAAAGTGACCGGCACTGAAGAGGTGACCGGTACGGAAGAGGGTGTGCACACCATACTGGCTTCCCTGCAGGAGAAAATCGCCTTTCTGCCCGATTACTCCTTCAAGCAGGAAGCGGCAGGGGCAGCTGAAGGGGAAAACAATGTCGATGGGCCAGAAGGGGACGCATCGGGCAGGCTCGGCACAAGTGTGGCCGGCGGCGTCGGTGCCCTGATTTCTCTTGCCCTGGCCTTTGGCATCGGTTTTGTTTTAAGGCGGCGTCAACAGTTCGCCTGATCCCGGCGCTCTTTTTTGTTGGATGTAAAAAAGTGCACGAAAGGCTCAACCAGACGAATTTTCTGCAATGATGTCTGGTCCTGGCTTATGACGCGGGCTTCTGACACTTGACCTTCTGATTTCTTAATTGCCATGCGATCCATTGACGGAGCAGTACTCGATCTGAAACGGCTGGATCTGCTGGCAACAGGAGATTCAGTCATCCACCGCCTTGACGCCCGGGCCAAGGTGCTGACGACCCTCGTCTTCATCGTCACCGTGGTTTCCTTCAACCGTTATGAGTTTACCGCCCTTTTTCCCTTTTTCATCTATCCCGTGGTTACCGCTTCTCTTGGCAATCTGCCGGGCGGCTATATCGTCAGAAAGATCATCATGGTGATCCCTTTTGCCTTTGTGGTGGGCATGCTGAACCCGATCTTTGACCGGGAGCTCTTTGTCCGGATCGGCCCCTTTGCCATCACCGGCGGCTGGATATCCTGCGCCTCGATCATCCTCCGCACCGTGCTCACCGTCGGCGCCGCCTTTATCCTGGTGGGGGTGACGGGCTTTCTCTCCGTCTGCGAGGCCCTTGAGCGCCTGGGCACGCCGAGAACCTTCACCGTACAGCTGCTTTTCCTCTATCGTTATATCTTCGTACTCACCGAGGAAGGGGCCAGGGCCTCACGGGCCCGGGAACTCCGCTCCTGCGGCAGGAAAGGGCTGGGGCTCGCCAGTTTCGGCCCGCTCATCGGCCATCTGCTGATCCGCACCTGGTTGCGGGCCGAGCGTATCCACATGGCCATGCTGGCCCGCGGCTTCACCGGTGAATTCCACTCGCGTCAGGTATCCGGTTTCGGCTGGCGCGAGCTGTTCTATGTGGCCGGCTGGTCAGCCGTCTTTGTCGTCCTCAGGATGGAAAATGGTGCCCAGTGGATGGGCAGGCTGGTTACGGGGGTACTGTCATGAGTCATCATATTGTCGAGGTCAAACATCTGCAGCATATCTATGCCGATGGCACCGTTGCCCTGCAGGATGTGTCCTTAACTATCCATCACGGCGAGTCGGTAGCGATTATCGGTGCCAACGGGGCCGGGAAATCAACACTCCTGCTCCATCTCAACGGCTATCTGACTGCCAATTCCGGCGAGATTCGTATCGGTGATTTCCCCCTTACCAAGAAAACCCTGCCGGAGATCCGGCGTACGGTGGGCATGGTTTTCCAGGATGCGGACGATCAACTCTTCATGCCCACCGTTTTTGATGATGTGGCCTTCGGTCCGTTCAATCTGGGATTGCCGGTGGATGAAGTCAAGCAGCGGGTCAAAGCCGTCCTCGAACAGGTGGGTGCCGCCCATCTGCAGGAAAAACCGCCCTATCATCTCTCCGGTGGGGAGAAGAAAAGGGTGGCCATTGCCACCGTCCTTTCCATGTCGCCGGACATCCTGGTCATGGATGAGCCGACCAGCGGCCTCGACCCTTTTGCCCGCCGCCAGCTCATGGGCCTGCTCCGCGATTTCCAGCACACCAAAATTTTCACCAGCCATGATCTGGACATGGTGGTTGAACTCTGTCAGCGGACCATCGTCCTTCATAAGGGAATAGTCAAGGCCGACGGACCCACCTTGGAGATCTTCAACGACGACGCCCTGCTGGCAGAGTGCCGCCTGGAAAAACCGCTCTCCATGCAGGGCTGTCCAGTTTGCGGCAAGGGCAGGTGAGATCCCCGTAGAAAACGCCAGTGTTCAGAGGCAGGTGACCGGATACTATTAAGCAATTGATTGGCTAAGGAAGAACAACATAAGGGGCCAGTATATGAAATTATTAATTACATATACTGGCCCCTTATTGTATAGGAGGAATGGTCTTTTGCTGGAGGAAACTTGTAATCCCGTTATTATTATGATTGGCATTCGAGTTGATTTCAATATTTGACTATCTGCCATTGCAATGGCATTCTAAAAATGGACAATTACAACAAGTCCCCGGCGCGCTGTCCGTGGCGGGAATCCAAACGTTTTTTTTAAAGGAGGAGTCGAAATGAATGCAGTCAAGGGTGTGGCAATAGCGCTGATCCTGGCCGGTGCCCTGGCGTTGGCGTATGGCGGTTTCAGCTACACCAAGGAGACCCAACAGGTCAAGTTGGGACCGATTGAGATGTCAGTAAAGGAAAACAAGACGGTTAATATCCCGGTCTGGGCGGGCGTGGCAGCGATAGTGGTTGGCGGAGTGCTCCTGCTTGGCGGAGGGAAAAAATCATAAACGTGAGGAGAAGCAATGGACATGAGAGATCTCTTAATTATTCTTGCAACCATTGCATCCCCCTTGCCCGCCTGAGATCATACTAGTGCGATCTGTTCTCCCCCGTTGCCTCCAATGATATCGAGTGAGGCAGGGCACCAAGAACTGCCGGGTCGAATTGGTCAAGCAATAAGACGCGAACAGGGGGCGGGACTGATGCGCCCCTTATCTTTGTCGTTGGTGACGCGAGCCGTTCTATCTTGCAGGGCATGTAGCAGCCAGTTGACAAAGGCTGAGAGGAAAGGGTGGAAAGATTTATGGATATCCGACAGGTTGCCAATAGAAACAAATATGATTTAGCAGCTTCCAGCTATGACCTTATTGCCTTCTTGCTGAGTCTGGGACAAGCACGGAAACTTTACGAAGAGGTCGCGAAGAACCTCGATATTCCCACTGACGGTACGGTGGTTGAGCTCGGCTGTGGGCCGGCTACCGTCGTGCCCAGCCTTTTGCAGGTGATTGACGATTCGGCGCAGATCATCGGCATTGATTTTTCTGAGCAAATGATTGCTATTGCCAACCGCAAAAAGAAGGCCAATGGCTGGCACAACGTCCAGTTTGCATGCATGGATATGTATGATTTTTCGCCCGCGCAAAAAGTTGATGCGGTGGTTTTCTGTCTGGCCTTGACTGCCATGCCCGATTACCAGAAGGCCCTTGATCATGCCCTTTCGATCTTGAAACCAGGGGGCCAATTATTGATTGTCGACTCAATCCCCCTCCATTCCAAATGGTATCATCCCCTTACCAATGGCTATATCTATCTGAAGTCCCTGGTCGTAGGTGCCAAACCGGTTGCGGAAATTTTTGCGTACATTGACCGGAAGACCATTGCTGTCGAAAAAAAGACTATGGCCTTGGGGGTCTACACGTTGATAAAATCGAGAAATCCTCAATAAGGAGCGAGGTGCTGAAAGTGGTGTCACGGAGAAACCCGGGGACATTGATAACACGGGGCTTATGTATCTGGGCAATAAAGCTAATTCTCCATTCTCCTTGAGAATTATAGATCCTGCTGGTAGATAACAGAGTTGTGCTGAATTTTACGGTAGTTGAATAGGTATGTTGTGACCTTATTCGTGTACGTTTTTTCGAGTCAACCAAAAGGGCGTTCATTGAAGAAAGGAATGTGGGGAAAGAGGTGATAACAGGATTGGGCATAAAAGCCCAATTTGACGTCAATTCTCAATTTGTCAAGGCAAGTAGACTTGATAATCAATGGTTCGGCAGGTGGAGATAGATAATGAAGCAAAACACTTTCGCACGAATTGCAGAATCTCTTCGTCAGTACCGGCGCGCTGAGCTACGTGATTTTCAAAAAGAACTTGGCGATGACCCCGTCGAGGTGCTGTATGTGGATCCGCTGCCTGGAAACGCCATACTTCAGTCCGTATTGTCCAGCAATACAACATTTCTGTTGGGGCGAAAAGGGACGGGAAAGAGTACGATTTTCGCGAAGGCTCAAACGGCCTATCGAAATTCACGAGATATTCTGTCTGTCTACGTTGACGTCAAAGCCTTAAATGAACTCCTCTCGCCGGAGGAAATGCCGACGGGTATCGAAGACGATGGCATTGATTCCGGGATTTGCCGCGCGCATCTGTTGCGAAAAGTATTCCTTGGTGCAGTCATATCCGAATTGCTTAAGGAGATCGATAGGACCTGCAGCAAGATGACTTTTCTGGAAGTTTGGCGCGGCGTCAAGCGTTCATACAAAGAACTTAAGGAAAGCCTCTCCAGCTTGGCCGAAACAGTAAAGGACGCTAAACTCCAAAGCCACGAAATTCCGATTCTTCAAAAGATTTCACGGAAGTGGCGGTCGCAGAGCAAGAAGGAGCAAGGCGGTGAAGCAAAGCTTGGAGCTGGAGTAGATGTCTCGGCTACTAGTGCCAAGTTAAAATCATCGGCTACGCTATCCGATTTCGACAAGACCTTGGAGGACGCAGAGGTCTACAAGGAGTACTCGGAAGTCATTCTCCAGGCTTACCCTTTCGCGGAATTGCTGAATGAAATCAAGGATCTCTTAGACGAGGCACGCATGGCTCGGCTTGTTGTCTTCTTTGACGACTTCTCCGAGCTCAATTTCCTGGACCAGAAACTTTTCGTAGATGTCGTACTAGCCCCCCCTAAACAACGCTAGCAATGAGTCCGTCAAATTGAAGATTGCAGGATATCCAGGTCGTGTATACTACGGCAAGATCGATCCTAGCAAAGTTGATACCGTTTGCTTAGATTTCTGCACACTCTATGAGGCAACCGAGGTCCAAGAGATGGAGGCGGCGGCAATCGACTATGCAACCCGTCTTCTGAAAACACGGTTTCATGCTTTCGGTGAAGATGTGGCAGACTACTTCGACTCTTCTACACCCTTTGCGGAACATATGAAGCTCATGTTTCAGGCGTCATTCAATGTCCCGCGGCTTATGGGTGCTCTGTTACACACCTGCTATATGGACCGTATCTCCAAGGGTCAAACGATCACACAGGCATCCATTCGTTTAGCTGCCCGAAAGTACTTCGAGTCCACCATATCGCAATACTTCGACCGAATGCTTCGTTATGCGCTTGAGCCATTCGAGAACAAACTGGATCGTCATAACCAGAAGGAGCTCTTGGACTGCGTTGTTGCCGAAGCCAGAAGCGTCAGAAAGCAGATACAGAGTGGTAGCCTTGGTGGATCCTTCTTCAAGGAGCTGAACAACCCACCAACCAGCCACTTTGTTATTCAACCTAGCCTTGAGCCGCTTTTTCGCTCTTTAGAGTCGAACTTCTTGGTGTCCAAGTACAAAGATATCCGTGACAAAAATGGTGCCCCCGTCGTCGTTTATGCACTGTACTATGGTATCACCGAAACGCACAGGATGACTTGGGGGTATCCTCCGGGACGTGAGTATCGTAACTACTTTGTTCAAAGGTGCTTCGATTACAGCAGAGCGATTCAAGAGTTTCTTGCGAGAAAGCAAACGATTCGTTGTGACCATTGCGGATCCTGTTTCCCAATGGAGAAACAGGATAGTTTTGAGCTGTTTAAATGGCAGTGTCCTGAATGTAAAGATGGCACTTGCTGCATAGTGGTACTGGCACAAGAGTTTCGGAAGGAATACGATCAACTGAAAGAGGATGTAATGCTGGAACCAGTTGAATTGGTTATCCTCAGCACGCTTCATGATGAAGCGACTCAGATGCGTGCGGGTGAAATTTCGGCTTTGCTTGACGTAACCTACCAACTTGTGGGACGACGTACCTCGAAAATGCAGGAAATGGGTCTAGTTAACAAGGAACGTGGTGCAGCCGATGGACACATGCGCAACGCAATTTCCGAGCGCGCAGAAACCACCTACTTCTCGGAATAAAAAGAATGTCGAACAAGCGGATAAGAGCAGGCGGCGGAGAACGGCGTTCTTCTATCCTAATTCAGCGCTCACCGCTGGTTACCCATTGGTCGTTTATCCTTTGAGTCTACCGGGGTCAGTATAATTCTCCGCAACGTACAATTCTTCTGGCTCGTCAGGTAGCGATATGTTGCCCCGTCGAGACCATCAACCTTTTTTTAAGAAACCGCCCCATGTCATTTGCTTCCCTCGGACTCTCCGAAGCCCTTCTTCGTGCCCTTACTGAAAGCGGCTACACTACTCCCACGCCGATCCAGCTCAAGGCGATCCCGGCAGTCCTCTCCGGCAGGGATGTCATGGCCGCGGCCCAGACCGGCACCGGCAAAACCGCCGCTTTTGTCCTGCCGCTGCTACAGCGTCTGGCCGGCGGCCCCAAGGTGCAGGCGAATCACATCCGCGTCCTGGTGCTGACGCCGACCCGAGAGCTGGCGGTACAGGTTGAGCAGAGCGTTGCCACCTATGGCAAACAACTGTCGCTGAAATCGGGCGTTGTTTACGGGGGGGTGAAGATCAATCCGCAGATGATGAAACTGCGCGGGGGGATTGATGTGCTGGTGGCGACTCCGGGACGTCTGCTGGACCTGTTCAACCAGAACGCCGTGAAGTTTGCCCAGGTGGAGACGCTGGTGCTCGATGAGGCCGATCGGATGCTCGACTTGGGGTTCATCAACGATATCCGTAAGATCCTCGCCCTGCTGCCGCCAAGGCGTCAGAACCTGCTCTTCTCAGCCACCTTTTCCAGCGACATCCGCAAGCTCACCGGGGGACTCCTCAGGAATCCGGTGCTGATAGAGGTCAGCCCGCGCAACTCCGCGCCCAGAAGTGTGAAACAGTGGCTCTATGAGGTCGACAAGGGCAAGAAGCCGGCCCTGCTCAGTCACCTCGTGCGCAACCAGGGCTGGGAACAGGTACTGGTCTTCGTCCGTACCAAGAACGGGGCCGACAGCCTGGCCCGGAAACTGGGGGGCGACGGCATTTCGACGGCGGCGATCCACGGGGATAAGTCTCAGTCCGAGCGTTCCCGCGCCCTGGCCGATTTCAAGGAGGGCAGGGTCCGGGTCCTGGTGGCCACCGATATTGCCGCGCGCGGTATCGACATCAGCGAACTACCGCACGTCATCAATTTCGATCTGCCCAAGGTGGCTGAGGACTACGTCCACCGTATCGGCCGCACCGGTCGGGCCGGTTCCAAGGGGGAGGCGATCTCGCTGGTCAGCGCCGATGAGGTTTATCTTCTCTCGGCGATCGAGACCTTGATTGGCCAGCTTCTGGTGCGCGAGGTGGCGACCGGTTTTATCCCGACCCATCATGTCCCCCTGACCCGCCAACTCCCGGCGCGCCCCAAAAAGCCAAAAAAACCCAAGCCGGTGCAGGTACGAGGTGAGGTCCGGAAAATGGATGGGGAACCAAAAAACAATGGCCACAAACCGCGCCGGGGCCGCAAATCGTAGGTTGCCGGGAAAACCGCAAGGGACAACTGAAGGCCGGAGAAAAGAGCTGCATTTCCGTTGCCGGAACGTATCATGGATGTCCCGTACTTCTCCTGCCACATCTGGAGCTAACGTGATGAAGATTTCGTCCTCTTTTTTGGCCGTGCCGTCCTGGCTCAAGGAAATCCTTGACGATCCTTTCCGCAGGTACTTTTTTCTTGCCCTGTTCCTCCTGGCCCTGATCCTGATTGTCCGCGGGGAGGAAAAGGGGCCCCAGGAGGGGCTGGTTGCTGAGGATGCGGTCCATTTCTTTTATCATCCTACCTGTCCCCACTGCCGCGCCCAGAAACAGTTCCATCTCTATCTGCAACAGAAATACTCGGAACTCTCGATCATTGCCCATGATACCTCCAGGCCTGAAGAGGCCAGCCGTATGGTGGCAATGGCCAGAGAGCGCGGGATAGCCCCTGGACGTCTGGCCGTGCCGATCACCTTTGTCGGTCCTCATGTGCTGATTGGTTTCGATCGCCCGGAAAACAGCGGGGTGACCCTTGAAAAGGCCATCGCCGCCCGTCTCTATAAGACCCCTGAGGTCTTTACCGAGAGCGATGAACAGTGGCTGGCAAAGGATACGGTGGACCTGGGCTGGTTCGGGGTGATCCGGACGAGTGACTATTCGCTGCCCGTGCTTACAGTCTTCTTTGGCTTGATCGACGGTTTCAATCCCTGCGCCATGTGGGTGCTGGTCTATATGCTTTCCCTGGTGGCCAGCCTGAACGAGAGAAAAAGGGTCTGGATTCTGGTCGGCTCCTTTCTCGTCGCCTCGGCAATCCTCTATTTCCTGTTGATGACCGCCTGGCTCAATGTCTTCCTGTTTTTGGGATACCTGCGTCCCCTCACCATTGTCATCGGCTGTTTTGCCATGGGCGCTGGAGGGTTGAGTGTGCGGGAATATATACGGGACAAGGGGGAGGTCACTTGCAAGGTGGGTGATCCCGCGAGCCGGAAAAAGACCATGAATCGGATAGAGCGGGTGATAGCGGCACCGCTGAGTCTCGCCACCCTGTCGGCTGTCATCATCCTGGCCTTTGTCATCAATTCCATTGAGTTTGCCTGCTCTGCAGCCCTGCCGGCCATTTACACCCATATTCTTTCCCTGCACCATCTTGCTACCCTCAGATATTACGGCTATATACTCCTCTATGATTTTTTCTTTATGCTCGACGACCTGATCATCTTTACCCTGGCTGTCCTTGCTCTGGAGAGCAGGGTGGGGCAGAGATATGCCGGCCATTGCAAGGCGTTGGGTGGAATTCTCCTGCTGGTGCTGGGGGTGATCATGGTCTTTAGGCCGGAACTGTTGCGCTGACTTTCTTACAAAAAATAACTTGCGGTCTGAACGATCTGGTCGCCATTCTTTTCGACCGGATATCAGTACGTATCCACCATTGAGGAGCAGTAAACAATGAGTACAGAACAAACATTACAGGCACGGAGCGAATCTAAATGTGAATTGTGTGGCGTAACAGAAGGACTCGCTGTCTATGAAGTTCCCCCTCACTCAAATGGCAGTGCTGAGGAATGCATATTTATCTGTGAAACGTGCCGCGAACAGATTGAGGATCCGGGGAAAGTGGATGCCCAGCACTGGCGCTGCCTGAACGAGAGCATGTGGAGCCAGGAGCCGGCCGTGCAGGTCGTCGCCTGGCGGATGCTCAAACGTCTGAGCACGGAAGGCTGGGCACAGGGGTTACTCGACATGCTCTATCTGGATGAAGATACCCAGGCCTGGGCCCAGGTAACGGGCGAAGGGGCAGGAGGGGGTGAAGATGCAGTCAAACATGTCGACAGCAACGGCACAACGCTTGAGGCAGGCGACACGGTCACCCTGATTAAGGATCTCAATGTGAAAGGGGCTAACTTTACAGCCAAGCGGGGTACAGTAGTCCGGGGAATTTCACTGGTTGCCGATAACCCTGAGCATATTGAGGCCCGGGTTAATGGTCAGCAGATTGTCATCTTGACGAAGTATGTGAAGAAGGCGAACTGATAAAAATAATGCTCCGGGGCGTAGTGGCATTGCCTGCTTGCGGGGCTGAGTTCTCTCGTTGAACCAATAAAATGATAAGGAGCTGACATGAATACTTGCCTGATAGTAGTCGACCTGCAGAATGATTATTTCCCCGGTGGCACCATGGAACTGGTTGGTATCAAGGAAGCTGCGGCCAATGCACAGCTTCTTCTGGGGGAATGCAGAAAGGCCAAACTTCCTGTTATCCATGTCCAGCACATTGCTGCACAGCCCGGAGCGACGTTTTTCTTAGCTGAAACGGAGGGGGCCAGGATCAATAAAATGGTAACTCCCCTGGCGGATGAGAAAGTTGTTGTGAAAAACTTTCCCAACAGTTTCCGGGGTACCACTCTGTTGGAGATCTTGCAAAAAACTAAAACAGCGAATCTGCTTATCTGCGGCGCCATGAGCCACATGTGTATTGATGCCACAACCCGTGCTGCCTTCGATCTTGGCTTCAACTGTACTGTTGCTGAAGATGCCTGCGCTACCAAAGATCTGGTTTTCAAGGAGAGGACCATAAGGGCATCAGATGTTCATGCATCCTTTATGGCGGCATTATCCGCCCCTTATGCCAAGGTGCTTGCAACCCAGGAAATCATTAACAGTATGGCGGAATAATTGTGAAACTGCTGAGGTGGCAAACAGTGCCGCGCCGGTCAGGTGTGAACCGTTTGCTGTGAAGATCACAAAGAAGGAAATCTGATGGAAAACAAAACCGTATTGATAACTGGCGGCAATAAGGGAATAGGCCTATCGACGACTGAAAAATTTATTGATGGTGGATATACTGTTATCGTTGTGGCGCGAAATTTTAATAATTTTAAGTTGAATGGTCATCTCAGGGTCAAAACAATCGAGTTTGATCTTGTCAATATCGCCGGCATACCAGGGCTGATTGCTCAGCTTCCTGCCGTGGATATCTTGATCAATAATGCCGGTGTCATGTATGCCCTTCCTTATGATAATTACCCGCAGGGAAAGGTTGAGGAGCTGCTCAAGATAAATATTGAGGCGCCGGTGGCCTTGGTCAGGGAAGTGTCAAAAACAATGCTGGCAAAAGGTGTCGGCAGGATTGTCAATAATGCATCCATTGCCGGCGAGATCGGCCACCCGGATATCTGGTATGGCATCACCAAGGCCGGGATGATCAATATGACCAAGAGCTTTGCGAAGATTCTCGGGCCGGGCGGTGTTGTCATCAATTCCGTTGCTGCTGGCCCGGTGGAAACCGAGATGCTTCATGTCATTCCTGAACAGAGGAAAAAGGATATTAAAAGAGCAGTGTATACAGGAAGATTTGCCTATCCTGAAGAAGTGGCGGATGCCATTTATTGGTTGGCGACAGCAAGCCCGGAATACATAAATGGCACCTGCATTGACATCAACAATGGCGCCTTCCCCCGGTAACACTTGAATCTCGACACCTTTTAAGGATCAGAACAAAGATTATGCGGCGTTGAGATGTCACACGGAGACACGCATCTGATGGTGTAGCAAGCTTTGGCAGGAAGTCTGTTTACGTATGCAGCGCCTGCTCAATGGCCTTGCTTAATCCCTCCAGATCAAAAGGTTTGGATACTGCTGCTTGAAAACCGAAGTCACGATAGTTGGCCATTACCGGATCATTGGAGTAGCCACTGGCAACGATAAGGCAGGCACCGGGGTCTTGCTGCAGCAAGATTTGCGCCGTTTCTTTTCCTCCCATGCCGGCAGGAATGGTCAGGTCCAGGATCACCAGATCCACTGGTGTGCCGGCAATTTTCAATTCCAGGTATGTCTTGATTGCTTCTTCACCATCATTTACCAATACCGCCTCATGGCCTAGAGCCGCAAGCTGCAATTTGACGATATCGCGTATCATCTCTTCGTCATCAACTACCATTATTCTGGCGGCTTGGACGGTCGTTCTCGTTGCTTCTTCCTCTGGGGCCAATTTCTCAACGGCAGGGAGGGGGATTGCTGGCAGATAGATGGTAAAGGTTGTCCCCTGACCGGGCTGGGATTGCACGGTCAGATAGCCGTCATGTTTTTTAATAATGGAATGACAGATTGCCAGGCCCAGTCCGTTTCCTTCCTGTTTGGTAGTGAAATAAGGATCGAAAATTTTCTCTATGATGTCTGGTGAGATTCCGGCACCCATATCCTTGATCGTGATCCGGACAAAATGTCCGTTGCTGGCGCTGATCAGTGTTTCTGCTGCTGTATCTATGATATTGGTTCCACTGATGATTATTTTTCCTCCTTCGGGCATGGCGTGTTTGGCATTGATGACGATATTCTGGATAACCTGACTGATCTGACCGCTGTCTACTTCAGCCAACCATAAATCTTCAGGAAAATGATATTCGCAGGATACATGACTGCCATGAAGAACAAAATTGGCGGAATCGCGGATCAGATCCGGTAGCGAGGTGCTGTCCTTGAGCGGATCGCCTCCTTTGGAAAAGGTGAGCAGTTGTTTGGTCAGAGAAACTGCTCGTAATATTGCCTTCTTAGCTTCGGTAAGTAGTGACGCTGCCTGCTCGTCTTTGGTGGCGATTCGGTTGGTGGCCAGTTCGATATTGCCAAGGATGGCGGCGAGGATATTGTTGAAGTCATGCGCGATACCGCCGGCAAGGACTCCGATTGATTCAAGTTTTTTTATCTTGAGCAGCTCGTTTTCCATTTTCTGTTTATGCGTTATATCGCGGAATACGATTACCACGCCGATTATGTTGCTGTTTCTGTCCAGAATAGGTGCACCGCTGTCGGCGATGCTGCGCATACTCCCATCTTTGGTGATGAGGGCAGTGTGGTTAGCCAGTCCAACAATCTGCCCCATCTCCATCACATTTTGGACAGGGCTGTCGCAGGGGGTTCCGGTTTTCTCGTTGATAATCTGGAATATTTTGGTGCTTGCCTGTCCTTGTGCCTCTTGATTACTCCAGCCGGTCAGCTCTTCCGCCACCTTGTTGATAAAGACCACGTTCCCCTGTACGTCGGTGGTTATAACCGCATCGCCGATAGAACGTAGGGTTACGGAAAGTCGTTCCTTTTCCTCCGCGAGAGACTTTTCGACTTTGATCCTTTCTACAATTTCATTTTTTAGCTCATGCAGGTAGGCCTGAAGCCTTTTGGTCATGCTGTTGAAACCCTGGACTAAAGTCCCGATTTCATCATTCCGACTTACAGGGAGGGTCATCTCTTGCAATACCCCGGTTTCCATGTCCTGCATGGCCCGGGACAATGCCTTAACAGGGGCGGCAATAGAGCGGGCGACAAAAAAGGTGATGATGGCGACCAAGAGCATTCCTGCCAGAAAAACGGCGATGATTCGCAGGATTGCCGCCTTGATCAGTGTCCCTGCCCGG
>JAQVER010000046.1 GCA_028697885.1 Desulfocapsaceae bacterium | reverse complement strand
CGGAGGCAGCCGTGCAAAAAGCTCTGGCCGAGATTGACGCCCTGGATCTCTGCCACGAGCCAACGGTCAAAATCCGCTTTCTCGTGGATTAAAATCGTTAAAAAACCACTCCGATCCCCTGACAGTACAACCGCAAATTCAGACCAAGGCTTTTTTTGATGAAATATCTGATACTGGTAGGCGACGGCATGGGAGACCTGCCCATAGCCGAACTGAGCAACCGTACCCCTCTGGAGGTCGCAAATACTCCCTTTTTGGACTCCCTGTGCCGCCAGGGAGAACTCTTTCTGACGCACACCATTCCCGATGGCTATCCACCGGGAAGCGATGTGGCAAACCTCTCCCTGCTTGGTTACAAACCCGAAGAGTATTACACTGGCCGCGCCCCACTCGAGGCCGCAGCCATGGGGATTACGCTTAGCCCCGAGCAAACCGCCTTCCGCTGCAATCTGGTCACCCTGGCCCCCGAAGCGGACAATCAAGTACGGATGATCGACTATGCCGCCGGCCATATCAGCAGTGACGAGTCCCACCAGCTGATTGCCGCCCTCGAGGCAGGTTGCGCCAGCGACACCTTTCACTTCCATGCCGGAGTCAGCTATCGCCATATCCTTCTGGTGCAAGGGGATTATCCGCAGATGAATACCGTCCCCCCCCATGACTTCACCGGCAAGGACGTGAGCGCTCCCCTGGCAAGGTACCGCGAACATCCCCAATGGGCCGCACTCCTGGATAAGGCCTCAGCCATTCTGGCCGTCCATCCCATCAATGCCGAGCGGATAGCCGCAGGGAAAAATCCTGCCAATGCTATCTGGCTCTGGGGAGAAGGCAAATTACCTACCATGCCGACTCTGACTGAGCGTTTCGGACTGAGCGGCAGCCTGATCTCGGCAGTGGATCTGCTCAAAGGGCTGGGAGTGAATGCCGGGCTTTCCATCATCAATGTACCGGGGGCAACCGGATATCTCGACACCAACTATGAAGGCAAAGCCCAGGCCGCACTCGACAGCCTGCGTTCCCAGGATTTTGTCTTTGTCCATGTTGAGGCGCCAGATGAAGCCGGACACCAGGGATTACTCCAGGACAAGATCCAGGCCATTGAAGACTTTGATCGAAAGGTTGTTGGTCCCATCTTCCAGGGACTCCAGGAAAGCGGTGAAAATTTCCGCCTGATCGCCACAATGGATCACTTCACCCCTCTTTGTCTGCGCACCCATACTGACAAGCCGGTCCCCACCATCCTCTACGACTCCCAGCAAACCGCTTCCGGATGCAATCTCCCCTTCAGTGAAAAATCAGGAGAAGCCGAAGACAAACGGCTTCACAATGGCATGGCCAACGGGGAACTGCTCATGGAGAAACTCCTGGAACGACACAAGAATGGATAATCTGACCCACCGCAGTCAGCATCGTGTCCTCTATGGCGATACCGACGCCGCAGCCGTGGTCTATAATGCCAACTACCTTCGCTACTTCGAGCTGGGCAGAACCGAATTCATGCGTGATCGGATCTGCACCTATCGTGAAATTGAGCAACGGGGTATCATCCTGCCGGTAACCGAATGCCATATTCGATTCAAGGCCCCTGCTCGCTATGATGATCTGCTCATAATAGAAACCTGTCTCACTGAACTGAAAAAGATTTCCTGCTCCTTCAGCTATCGGATACTAAGAGAAGAAGAGGCAGGCAAGCCACGCCTCCTGGCCAAGGGCTTCACCACCCATGCCTCGGTCAATCGGGAGGGAAAACTGACCCCCCTGCCAACTGACATCACTCAAAAGCTGCAACCCTTTCTCCCATCTCCTGCTCCATTGCAAAGAGAATTCCCTTGACATTACCTGTCAATTTACTATAATGCAAAAATGCATCGCGGGGTGGAGCAGTCTGGTACCCCGTCGGGCTCATAACCCGAAGGTCGTTGGTTCGAATCCAGCCCCCGCTACCATAACAAATTCAAGGGGTTAAGATAATATCTTAACCCCTTTTTTTGTGTCTAAATTTTCTTTCCCCCATGCTATCCCCCACACTCCCACTCAAAATAGATTTATTTTTCTGCGGCTACACTGCCTCGGCGAAGGCGTACATCCTCTGGGAAACTGCAAAAAAGAAGATTAGAAGAGGTGGGTGTCATAAATACCCAAATTTTCTGTATAGTTCCTTAATAAGGAACTACAGACTAGGGACGTTGGTCGCAATGGTTCAGTTTTAGGGAAGGTCAAAGGTATAGAAAAGATATTGATTAGCGCTGTGGTGCTGGAAGACAGCGTGGTTGTTACCAGTTTGGCATGTAGTGAAAGAGATGGTTACGATACAGGTTGAGCGTTAGAAGATAAAATACCCGGCCACTCTACTTTTAAATAGTTACCTTATCGTCTTGAAAAAGGTTATGGAGTTGCCATTGAAGAATCAGAAAGGTGGTCAACAAGAGAATAGCGCACAAGCGATTGAAGCCTGGACAACGTAATATCTGCAATACTCGATACCTCAATATCATCTTCGATTAGACGGATTTTGTGTTGCAGTGCCAATTGAGCGCAGGTTACATCCTCAAGTTTGTTTTCGGGGTTTTTTATTTTATCGTTGAAAATCTGTTGCAGCAATTGCTGTTTGAGTGGTTCAGGGTCAACATTTTCATATACAACTAGTACGATATTGAGGAGATATGGAGGCAACATCTCCCCAAGCACTCCATCCCACAGATCCTCGCTATCCCGTCCAAGCGACAAATAGATGCCGAACAACTCTTCTTTATAACTAGTAAGTTTTTTTTCGAAGATATTTTGGAGCTTGGACTTTTTCATGGCATAGCTAAAAGCATCCGGAAGTGCGACACGATTGTAGCTACGAGCCAACCACCCAACAAAAATATCCAACCATTGTTTCTTCTGCCAGTCCGGCTCAGTCCCCCGCTCGATATCGCGCACATAAAAAGTCGGCGCAGGCAGTTTACCCAATATTTTACGAGGACACCATCGACGTTTCTGAATATTGAGCTCTAATGCAATAACTTTTTCTCCAGATCGAGCTTCAATATGCAGAATACGCGGATTGTCACCACGGATTTTTCCACGATCGCAAGTCTCTATCCCACATGCGGCCACTATCTCAAATACAGGTATCTTTTGAAAACACGAATTATAAAGATTACATGTCTGCGATGTGATTATCCACCACTCGGTTTCCTCCCCACTATCATCGATTTTCGACAAATCACTTCCCAAAATCAATGAGCCTTGCCACCACTTCTTGGCTTTGATTTCAGCTAATAGAGTTTCAGCTAACTCAGCTGAAATCGGCATGTCTGTCGAATTCAGCAAGATGAGCTTCGCCAAGTTGAGTGGTTGTTTTGCGCGGCAAGCTAGTTTTCTTAACCATACGAGGAGAAAGTTCATGCAGTTTTATCTTTAGCTCTTTTAGAAGAGAATCGTTGTCCAAATTAGCATTATTAAATACGGTACAAAATGATTGACCTAAGACAGGAATATTCCAGACCACCTTTAATCGTTGCAAATCAACCACATCAGGAACTGCCCCTAAGGCATCGATAAGAATTTCCATACGGCTCGTCATGGCCGCGCGTGGCTCAACTCCTTCATACCAATCATAAATAGACTTACGGGTAACGCCAAACAATTCAGCCATCTGTGTAATGGATAACGCAAAACGCTCCCTAATTAGATTCAATCGATCAATAGAGATATTAGTTTGTGCTGCAATCGTATCTTTGGGTTGTTCGATTGGCAGAGCATTCCTTGTAATGCTCAATGGTTGATCGTCAATGTAAATAATACGACGAGGCTTCTGTTTGAACGGAGAAGGAAGAGTAGCTTTCTCAAACTCCAAAAAGTATTCTCCGAGCCCTATTGACGAAGAGTAATAACTTTCAATTATTTTCTCCATTGGCGCTTGACAGACATAAGATGAAGGAGCTGTAGCTATAACGCCTGCTAAGAAAGTACTTGCTAACATAGCTCTAGATATCTCCTTTCCAAACTTCGAAGGCATGTTCAGTGCAAACGGACTCATGCCGGAAAAAAGTATTCGCCTCTTGGTGCAACAAGTTAAGCTGACGTAGAATTTCGTCTTTTTCCATGCGCTCTGGAGTTGTATTGTTCTTGATAGAATCTATATCAAGCAACATTTCACCGCTCTTTAGTATTTCCAGCTGAAGTACTTTGTTAGGCTCCTGAAACAAGGCAAGTACGTGAATCAAATCATCTGGAACTGACAACATACCCGGCTGGCTAATGCTACGTATGCGCAATTCAGTAGATCCTGACTTATAACTTCCCAAAACTACACCACCAAGCTTTTCCATACCCTTAATATCAGCTGGCAACCAGCCAACATCAATATAATTTTCAAGCTGTTCCTCTGATGACACTTTGATATGATCAACATATCTTACGCCCATGTTAGCCACATCGACAAAACGCATATATTTCAAAAGCACATCAAAAACTCTGCTAAGAATTGTTTCGAAATCTATATATCTTATATATTTCTTACAAAACATAAGCAATTGATCTGGTGCACATTGAATCCCATAAGATCGATCACTTGGCATGAACACCCACATTGTTGTTTGTGTAGCTTCATCCCCTTGCGTAGTCACTTGTCCATCCGGTCCAATTCTTTGCATCTGAATACGATGAATCAAAGGCAAAATATCACGTAATTCATCGTGAATTTCATCGATTTTCTTTGCCATTAAAGTCCATGGAGCAAAACGAACAGATGCCAACATATAGGCCAGTGGAGAATTCTGAAGTATGCCAGTTCGATCTACCATAGCAATAATTATCTCAATTAGTTAATTAATAAAATGTTACTTATTAATTAACTATACACCAAACTATACAAATAACAATGGGAAGAAGTTAATAACTTTGTCGAAAATATATCGATGATGCCACTTCGATCCAAGGGGTTTCCTGCCAGATGTGCTGATCAGCATTCTAAAGCAGGACACTCACCCGTTAGAATACATGATCAATCATACCCAGCCATCCCTCAATTATAATTCGCTTGGGCTTATCAGTAATTCCAGCCCTCATGTCCCAACGGCACTTGCTTCAGCTCTTCGCGATAAGTCCGCCACTGGGGCATGAACTGATCCATTAACTCCATAAACCGTTCATTATGGTGTCTCTCCAGCAGATGCACCATTTCATGCACAATAATATATTCCAGGCACCGTACCTGTTTCTTGGCCAGTTCCAGATTCAACCAGATCCGCCCTGCCTCAATGTTGCAGGTGCCCCACTTGGTTTTCATCTTCTTGATACCCCAGTCGGCGACCTGAACATTAAGAATAGGTTGCCACTTCTCCAGCAAGGGCGGAATCAGCGCCTTGAGTTGCTCACGATGCCAGCGTAACAAGATGGTTTCCCGCTGCTCAGGGCTGGTGCCGGGACGCACGAACAGGTCGAGGCTGGCGATACCGCGCACAGCGACCCTGGCCGGGCCATCGTGCTCATGCACACGCAGACGGTACCGTTTTCCTAGAAAGTAGTGACTTTCGCCATTCACCATCTCGCGTCGCGACTGGCGCGGTTGCTCCACAAATTTAGCCTTCTGTCGCTTGATCCAGCCCAACTTATCGATCACCGCCAAGCGCACGGCTTCATCATTTACCGCCAGCGGGACGGCCACCCGTACCCGACCATGAGGCGGATAGACACCAAGATGCAGGTTTTTGATATCCTTACGTACCACTTCCACCTTGAAACCGCTGATAGTGATGCGATGCGTCTCAGTAGTCATTTTGGTTCTTTGCCAATTCGAGGATTCGCTCCACCAGTGCTTCACCCTCTTCTGTACGGGCGGTCGCAAAGAGGACGTCTGCTTCCTTAGTCTGACAACCCATCTCGCCAGTCGTGGTAGTAAACATCTCACGATCAGCAAGCAGCACGGCCCTGATGGCCAATCGTACCCGTTTGGTCTTCATAGCATTACTACGCCACCCATCCATACGGCTGCTCTCTATCGCCGCATGCACCGCCAGCGCCACTTCCTCGTCCTTCCCCAGGTTGTTATAAAGCGCCCGCTGAGCCGCCGTCTTCACGCCTGGTGGATAGCCAGGATCACCACCCGGCATCGTTGCCTCCTTGGTCAGCCTGGCAATCTTCCCCAGATACTCCTTATAGCTCACCACACCCTTGCGTCGCAGCTCAATCAGCGCATCCAGCAGCTTCGACATCTTGTCGTAATAGGCCGGATCAACTGGTGACTCGTTGATGATCAGCTTGCGGACGTTATTCTCGATGGTCTCGGCCACCGCATCCTCGCTCTTCCTGATGCCCTTGGGCAACGCATCCACAGCGTCAGGGCCACGCTCGACGATCAACTGAATCAGACTCATGTCGTCGAAGGCCGAAATCTTCTCGCTCTCCTCAGCGCGGATGTAGGTGTCGATCAGGTGGCGCATGGCTGGCTCGTAAGCCTTTAGGTCGATATAGTCGCCACTGGCCAGCCGCACCTCATCGCGCACCTTGGTGTAGTGATCCGCCTCGGCCTTGATCTTCTCAATCTCGTCCGGTTTGTAGCCCGCCTCCGCCAATTCGCTGGCAATGCTGGCATAGGCGCGTAGTAGGGTTGCCACGAACTTGTAAAGCTTCAGCCGCTTCGGCTCGTTGTCCTTGAGCTGGTCAGCATTGCCCGACTCCTTAGCGCAGAAATAATGCAGGTAGGCCGCCGAATCCCTGGGTGCCTCCACCGGCTCACACAGCGCCTTGACCGCCTCGCGGGCATCTTCCAAATCTTCCCGCGCCTTGACCAGCCGGTTTTCCAGCAGCCCAGCCACATCTTCCTTGTCATAGCCGTCAAGCGCACCACTGGTATAGTCCCCAACCGCGCCTTCCAGACTCTTGAACAGATCCTTATAGTCGATGATGTAGCCGTATTCCTTATCATCGCCATCCAGCCGATTGACGCGGCAGATAGCCTGAAAGAGCCCGTGGTCGCGCATCTGCTTGTCAATGTAGAGATAGGTTGCCGGGGGGGCATCGAAGCCGGTGAGCAGCTTGTCCACCACGATCAGCAGCTTCATCTGGCCCGGCTCGGTGATGAACTTCTTCTTCACCTCCTGTTCAAATCTCTGCACTTTATTGATGGCCTTCTCCGCCGGTTCATTGAACCAGTCGGCCAGCATCTGGGAGTACACCCCGTATTTGATCAGGTTGTCCGTGTCGCCCTCGCCAGTTGTCTCGCCCTTGGTATCGGCCACCATCGGCGCATAGCTGGTGACGATGGCGCACTTGCCCTTGAGTTCGCTCTTGGCAAACAGCTCATAGAACTTGCACGCCTCGTAGATGCTGCCTGCCACCAGCATGGCGTTGCCGTGTCCGTCCATCAGGCGTGGCTTGTCATTCATGTCGAGCAGGATATCGGCAACGATTTTCCCCAGTCTGTCCTGACTGGATAGCACCCGCTGCATCGTTCCCCACTTCTGCTTGAGCTGCGCCTTGGCCAGGTCATTCAGCCCCTTGGTCTTGGCCTCAAACCATTGGTCGATCTTATCTTTGTTGGTCAGTTGCTGGTCGATATCCCGTGCCTCGTAACGCAAATCCAGGACCACACCCTCGCGCACAGCCTGGTCGAACTTGTAGGTGTGGATGTAGCGGCCAAAGACTTCAATGCTCTTTCGCTTGTCCGCCTTCAACAGCGGCGTGCCGGTAAAACCGAAGAACAGTGCATTGGGCAGCAGGGCCTTCATCGCCTTGTGCAGGTCGCCGCTCTGGCTGCGGTGGCACTCATCGACGAACACATGGATGTCACCCTTGGCTTTGAAATCCGGTGGCAGCTTCTGGATGGACTCGATGAATGCCTTGGTTCCCTCGTCACCCTCCGCCTCACCGTTCCCCTTGCTGCCAAACTTGTGCACCAAGGAGCAGAGCAATGATTCCGTGGTGCCATTGAGTTTGTCGATCAGGTCGTCACCACTGATGGTGCGGTAAATCTGTTCATTGACGCCGAGAAACACCTTCTCGATCTGCTCGTCCAGCTCGGTGCGGTCGGTGATGATCAGCACCCGTGCACCAGCGCGTTTCTCACGTATCCACTTGGCCAGCCACACCATGGTGAGCGACTTGCCACTGCCCTGGGTGTGCCAGATGATGCCGCCCTCGCGGCGGTGGATGAATTCCTGCGCTGCCTTGACGCCGAAATATTGGTTCTGGCGGCACAGCTTCTTGGTGCCTGCATCGAATACCACAAAATCGTGGATCAGCTCCAGCAGTCGCGCCTTGTCGCATACCTGCAACAGGTGACGGTCCAAAAGGTTCGGCTCAGCCACGTAAGAGCCGCCGTCTTCCACCCAACGCAGATAATACTTCTCTGGCGTCTCGATGGTGGCGTAGCGCAGCCCCTCGGTGTCATTGCCCGCCATTACCCACTGCATGGTCGAGAAAAAGGGCTGGATGAACTCCTTCCTCTGGTTATCCAGATTCTGGCGGATGCCCTCGGCCACCGACACGGTGGAGCGCTTCAGCTCCAGCACACCCACAGCGATGCCGTTGATGTAGATCACCACGTCCGGGCGCTTGGTGCTGGCCTTGGCATCGGCCCCCTTGACTGTGACTTCTTCGGCAATGGCAAAGTGGTTGTTCTCCGGGTGCTTCCAGTCGATCAGCCAGACCGTGACCCGGTTCTCGCCCGCGCCGGGCTGCACCTTCACGCCGTAGCGCAGCAGGTCATAGACATCCTTGTTGCGGTCAAAGAGGTGCTTGCTGGTATCCGTTGCCGCCCGGTTCAGTTCATGCAGCGCCCGGTTGATCAGCATGTCGCTCACGCCCTGCCTCATCAGCCAGTCACGCAGCAGGGCCAACTCGATGTTGCGGTTGTCGAGGTCGGTCCTGTCGCCGAGGTAATCATAGTTCAGCCGCTTGCGGAACAACTCAACGATGCGGGCTTGGGTTCGCTTTTCAATCTGGCCGACGGTGCTCATATCATCCTTTTAACAATTTGAAACTAATCTGATACCGGTAAAAATCGATGTTCGGAGATACCGCCAACGCGCGACGTATCTTTTGATCATCGTCCAGCGCGATAATGACACCCTTGACGCTTTGCCCAGGCTCTGCCAACTCCTGTAGCACGAACCCCATGTAGCGCAATACTTGCCCGACAACCGCATCACTTGCCCGTCCTTTCTTTAACTCCACGACCAGCAGCTCTGACTTATCCTTTTTGATGGCCAGGATGTCGAGCGGCCCAGTATCTGAGGGATATTGCTGACCGACCTTATCCCCATCCTCTTCGTAGATGTCGTATTCCCGGCCGAGATCAGTTTGCGCCCAGTTATGCACCAAAAAATCTTCCAGATACTTTTCCAGGGCAAAAACAGCAGGATCTTCTACTGTCTCATCTGTTGCAATCAAACTAGGTGCAGCGACGCCGGCAATTAGCCTCTCGATCTCTACCGCATGTTTAGTGATGGTGCTTACTGTACCAATAGAACCAGTGGAGTTCTTCAGAGCCTCGCTCATGTCTGCTCGGTCAATGGTGTTGTTGAGCCAGTACACTGGGCGTCGATGGGGAATGTTCTCTCCCGGTGCATAGAAGTAATCTCCGCTGACCTCACCTACCCGATAACAGCCAGAACCATCCGGGCATAACACGATGTCACCCTTGCGGATGCCCTTGGAGACAGTCCACAAAGCACCGCAGGCCAGACCGGCACCAATCTTGGTTTTATCTGGGTGGGTTGAGAGAAAGACGGGGATGAATTTTTTATTGAAGGCCCGCCAATCATCAGGTAAGTCGCCAGTCAAATCTTGAGGAATTTCAAAATCAGCACCGATAAAATCACCGGCAAATCCATCAGCGGCATGAATACTCTTCCTGCCCAACATAACGCGGTAATAATTTTTCATTAGGGCCTCAAATCAATCTAATTTTACCAGTCAGCAGTTCCTGCATCATCCCCTGCTTGAGGGCACGGGTCTTTTCACGACGGGCTTCGAGGGCGGTGATCTCGGCATCCATGTCAGAGAGGACGGTGGCGATGGCGCGCTGTTCTTCTATCTTGCTGGGAAGAGTGACGACCATCTTTGCGAGAGTATCCATCACGATATAAGGCGTATTCCCCGCATTCACCTCGGCACGCAAACGTTCTTGGAGGTTCCTCTCCATGAAAAGCTTAGTGTAATGAATATCTTCCGAAAATCCAGTCAACACATAAGTGCGCTGATACGCGTTGAATTTCCCATGATAGTGATGAATGTACCCAACATTCGCACCATTGCCAGAGACAAGCAATGCCTCGACGTCGAAAGCATACTTGTTTATCCAGTAGTGCTCTTTAGCGCAGGTAAAAAATGGGTAATCTCCATCGGCCACCATTGCATTTGCATCAAGCTTTCCGGTTGTGATTTTCTCGCAGATGCTGCCGAGAAGCTTCACCTCCCACTCCCCACTAAACCCCGGCAGCCGGGCCTGGCCGGTGAGGAGCTGCTGCATGGCAGCCTGTTTAAGGTCGCGCTTCTTGGCGATGAACTGGTCGAGCTTGGCGAGCAGGATATCCACATCCGACAGCGCGGCGGCGATGGCGCGTTGTTCGGGCATAGGTGGGAGAGCGAACTCACAACTTCTCACTATATTCCAATCGGAGCGCGGCATGTGCGTTCCGTAGGAATTACTGGCCGCTTCAATAAATGAGTCACTCGTAACAACTTGATAAACAAAGCTTGGCGTTACCCATCGCGGGTTTGCATGTAAAGCCCATATTTCAGTCGAGCAAACACCACCACACTCTGCAAGCCAATACTTTCTAAGATAAGCTCGCAGTTTTCCGAACAGTACGTCATCAGTCTGAAAGGCGGTTTTGAGGGAAGCTTCCGGGCCAGTGCTTGTACTTCCCACCAATCTTCCTGATGCCTGCCCAACATGCTCCAACTCGATACAAAACTCTTGAGTACCAGACTTTCGCGGGTCAACCCGATCTTTGCGGGGTGCAGCAAATTCTCCGAATTTCCTGACCTCCCAATCCTCCGGGATCACCCCCACTTCGGTCTGCTTATACCCTGGCCTCACTTCCATGCGAACCCCATCTTCTTCAGGTGCTCGTCCACGCGACTGGCGAGGGTTTCCACTTCTTTGGCCAGCCTGGGCAGCGGCGTGGCGTAGCGTTCGGCCAGTTGCTTGATGCGTCCGGTCAGTGCCTGGCTGACGCGATCCAGTTCACCCTGCACGCTGGCGGCCAGTTCGGCCAGCCATTTATCATCCACCACCAGCGTCTTGATCTCGGCCTCACTCAGTAGCCTGTATTTGGCGGCAACTTTGACATCGAGTGTTTTTTGCGCCTCCTTCACCTTCCTGCTGGCCGTGGACTCCTTGTCGATCAGGGCCGCATAGGCTTCCAGCATCTTGAGTTCGTCCTTGGCATCCTTGTCGCCCTTGATGGCTTTCAACCGATCCTTGACACTCTTGGCGCTGAGTTTCCCTTTATCAGTCTTGCCCTCTGCCAGCAGTCCCTCCTCGCCGCCGTGTTCCTCGTCCATCTCCTCCATCTCACGGCTGACGGCGTCACGTTTGGCTTCCAGTTGTTCGATGGCGGCCTGCTCGGCGGCAAAATAGCGGTAGACGATCAGCGCGGGTGGTATTAGGTCAGTGTTGGGCTTGTTGTCCTGTATCGCTTGCCAGCCGTCACTGACGATCATCCAGGCATCGTCCTGCATGGTCTCTGCCCAATAGTCCAGCAGGTGCTGATAAACACCGTAGGGGTCGATCAGAGAGGCTATGCCATCCGAACTGCGGAAGGTTTCCAGCAGGGTTTCCGAGAGGGCTTCAACCAGCACCTTGGGGCGGTCTCCCTGCTGAATGCCAGTGAGCAGCGGGGTGTTGGCGGTTTTCCATGCGCCGAACAACTGGGTGACTTGGCTGTTGAAGGCGGTGAATTCGGGGTGGCCGAAGATGGCTGCCTTGACTTGACTGGCTTCGACCCTGGGTTGGCTGTAGCCGGTGCGGTCTGCATCAACAAAGAGTTCACGGCGCACGTTGGGGAGAATCTGCCAGTAGGCGGCAAGGCCATCAATATCGGGTTTGGGGATGCCGCCCTTGAGATGGGCCTCAATGTCCTGCAGGTCCTCCGGGGAGGTCGAGTCGATATAGCGCGGTAGATTCAGGTTGAAGTCGTGGGCCTCAACCTCAGCCAGCGGCACCATGCGCGAATACTTGGGTGTCTCCAGCTGACGGGTCAAGGTGTCGACGATCTTGTGGATGTCCTGCGCCCGCAAGCGGTTCTTGTTGCCGTCCTTGATGAAGCCCTTGCTGGCGTCGATCATGAAGAGGCCCTTGCGCCCGGCCGCGCCTTCCTTGTCCAGTACGATGATGCAGGCGGGGATGCCGGTGCCGTAGAACAGGTTGGCGGGCAGGCCGATGATGCCCTTGATATACCCCTGCCTGACGATGCGCTTGCGAATCCCTCCTTCGGCGCCGCCCCGGAACAGCACGCCGTGCGGGAGAATCACTGCCGCCTTGCCGGTACTCTTGAGGCTTTTGAGCATGTGCAGCAGGAAGGCATAGTCGCCGTTCTTGGCAGGTGGTGTGCCGTATTCGAAGCGACCATAGAGGTCATTTTCCGGATCGAGGCCGCTGGTCCACGCCTTGGTGGAGAAGGGCGGATTGGCGACCACATAGTCGAAGGTCTTGAGACCGCCGTCACCATTCTTGAAATGCGGGTGGGCGAGGGTGTTGTCCTGCCAGATTTCCGCTGTCGGACAGTCGTGCAGCACCATATTCATCCGCGCCAGGGCGGAGGTTGCGTTGTCCATCTCCTGACCGTAGAGCGCCAGCTCCAGCCCGGTACGGCTCCTGGCCTCATCGTGCGCTTTGAGCAGCAGCGAACCGGAACCGCAGGTGGGGTCATAGATACTCTGGTCCGGATCGCGGGCAGCACCCAGATCAATCACCATAGCCATGATGCGCGAAACTTCCGCCGGGGTGTAGAACTGGCCCTTGGACTTGCCGGACTCGGTGGCGAAGTGGCGCATCAGGTATTCGTAGGCATCACCCAGCAGGTCATCGCCCTCGGCCCGGTTGCGACCGAAATCCAGCCCCTCGAAGATGGACACCAGCTTGGTGAGCCGGTCCACCATGGCCTGTGCCTTACCAAGCTTCTCCTCATCGTTGAAGTCGGCGACGTTGATCGCACCCTTGAGGGAGTCATTGGCGTCGGCCAGCCTGCCGATGATCTTGTTGATCCTGTCGCCGATCTCCTTGTCGCCCTTGGCGGCCACCATGTCGGAAAAGCCGCCGCCAGCAGGGACATCAATCAGGGCGTTGGGGTCACCGGCATATTTATCGGAGACATATTTGACGAACAGGAGGACCAGTACATAGTCCTTGTATTGCGAGGCATCCATGCCGCCGCGCAGTTCGTCGCAGGATTTCCAGAGGGAGGAATAGAGTTCGGATTTCTTGATGGCCATGAACTACCTTAGTGTTGGGTGCGGGACTATCTGCTGTTTTTTGTCCGGTGAGAGCCTTTAAATACTTATAACCAGGACCAAAACTCAATTTTAGCTATCTTTACCATGTAGCAAGAATGGAATTCTTTCACAAGAAAATTAGCTAATTATCGTATGGTTGACGGGGGACATCAAGAAGTGCTCAGCCAAGCCGTTAACACCCCCGTGGTGATTGCAACATCTTTCATCTGTGACTGTTATCAGCAAAACCGTTCGCAGAAGAATGCTACTTTGAACAATTTCTATGTCAGCATCCCTTGCCAACCTCATTTGGCTCCCACGGTATTTTTGAGACAGAGCCTTATTGAATTGTCATTGATGGCGTAATGATAAGCGGCATCAGATGTCGTTATCATCCAGTAATCCAACAGGTATTGGTAGATATCACAGCGGTCGATGAACGGCTTGTCAGCATAATGGGCCAAAAGATTTCCAAAGAGGGTTCTCTTTGTATTTACAGGAAATTTAAGGATACCTGAAAATGAATACTAATTCAAAAATGTGTTGTCAAGAAATGCTACGAATGACAACCAAGAATCGAGAAGTAGCAGCATAAATATTCCGAATTTTAATCCCCCCAAAAAACTAGATCCCATCAAAACTGCCACGACATGCGAAAATTTGATGGGATCAGAATAGACCCGTTTTTCAGTACACAAGAAACTACTGTTTCTTTTTCTTTGTTTGCGCGATTCAGTATGATTTCTCAGTAACTTTCTGGGCCTTCTATTATGTGTACAAACCAATATCTACGAGTCGTTTTCCGATCCTTTATCAGGTGCCCAATCTAATTGCGATGCCCAATTTTTCTTCTCTTCACGAGCCACATATTGCTTTTTATTTTGAACACTTTTTCGCAATTTATACAGAATTTTTTCCTGCTGAGGAGACAACTTGAAACGGAAAGTCATTGCAATTTCATAAAACAACTTTTTCATGGGAAGCTCCTGCTCTGGTTTCAAGTTCATCATCCTGGTGTACGCATAGCGTTCCCACTTGGTATTGAATTTACAGGTTTCGATGAGTGCTTTTCTGTCTTTTACATTTAATTTGACCATCTGGGATCTCAGGAAATCACGCCACAACCAAAGATTCTCGACCAATTTCAAGGCATACAAATCAAGATCAGTGAGTGTTTCGGGAACAAATCCTTTCCTGACCACCGCTCTCAATGTTTTAAGAGGGATTTTACTTGTCGTTGCATAATCTTTGATATTCATTATACCTCTCCTCTAATCCCTCAAATTCATTAAACAATTCCTGTCTGTCTTTTGCCGGCAAGCCTTCTATCTGAGGAAGAATCATTTCTTCCTCACCCCATATTTGTTCAAAACAATGCAAGCTCAGGAAATCATCGCTGGTGAGCGGGTTATGGATTATCTTTTCACCAACCATCCATTCCAAGGTTTCTAACGGTACAATCTTAGTTTCATCTGCATATTCCTTAATATCCATATCTTAGCCCCCATGTGGTGTTCTTGAAAACAGCTTAAAATGCCCCTTAGATTCTTTCCTCTGTAATCAGGTTGCTTGTACCACCTCCCCAAGAGCCCCTTATTAAATTTGGTTCTTCCAAGTCTCCCGCCTTGTCTAACCCATAGGCAGCCCGTATTTACAGCACACTGGCCTCACGCGTGCTCTCATCTGGTAACGAATTAAACGAATTAACGAATTTAATCGGGTCATCATCATCGTCCTTGGCATTTAATTCGTTTAATTCGTTAAATTCGTATAGATTTTCATGAAAACGATAGACTTTTGTCGGCGCCCCTTTCTGGTTTTTCTGTTTCTCTACAATCAGCTGACCTGAAGCCATGAGTTCAGAGAGTGCAGTCTCTAAGCCCACCTTGCTGATATTGTTTTTAAACAGGGCATATAACTCCCTGCCGGTGAGCCTGCCTGCCCCCTGCAAGGCCTCAAGAATTATCTGTGTTCTGTGGTCGGTCTGTCGCCCATGAAAGATTTGCTTGACCGACTGGAAACAATACTCCCAAAAGGCAATCCCTGATTGAAGATGGTCAAGAGTGATGACTGTCTGGCCAGCCAGCAGACAATAGATCATGGCCAGTCGTAATGCCTGTGCCTCCCCTCGATTGGTAATACAACCGACAAGGCCGGGCCGGTCTTTGGTCAGTTCAGGATAATACTGTTCACACCATGCTGATCTGGCCCGTGGCCCTAACTTGATCTCGCAGCCTTGCCCGACACGAAAGAGAATGTCTATGAGATGCCGCTGGATACATTCCAGTTCACACTGGGGCATGATTAGGGGGTCTGCCACCAGCTTTTGGCGTTTGGCACATATCCAGAGAATCCGGTTGGCAAAGCCATTAAAACCTTCAGAGAGATCAAGTTTTGCCTGGAGTTCTTGCAGGGTAATATGGCTTACCCATCCAACATGGCCACCGGTGGCCGTGATTTTATTATTTTTCGTCAAAGGATCAAAACTGCCGCTGTCCCATGCCTGCCGGATGACCATGGAAAGAGTGTTGCCTTCCCGCTTGGTATTGGCCAGCACACCACCAAATTCTTCATCAAGGACAAACAGCCGCTTATCATCAACACCAAGGTCAACAATCTCTTCGGCCTGAGTTTTAGGATTCCACCTGGAAGAAGGATCTCGAATCGCATAAATGATGCCTTCGCCGGAAGAAAATGGGCCCATGCTTACGCGGGCGGGATGGATGAGATTCTGCTCATTCACATTGGTAAAATCGAAGAGTCTCTCCACCGGCTTGCCGGATGTTCCTTTTCGAGCCTTGGAAGACGCCCCGACAATGACGGACGCAAGTCGTGCCCGATGTTTTGTGTCGCCGACCTGCATGAACGCCCCAGGCCCACACTCCACACCAAAACGAACGAGAAATGTTGCCAGTATGGCCGCAGGATCAGCCTCGCTGGTTCTGGTGGCGAGCTCAATAAAATCAGCAATAATGCCATGGTAAGCCCTCGGGTTCATTGATGGCCAATCAGGGGGAGTTGGTTCCCATTCTTGCGACTGGTTCCCCAGAGGCAGATCATCCTGCCTTTCAACTTGCAGATTGCACCGGCCTAATGTTCGAGCTGCCGCTGTAAAATCACAAGCATGGTTGTACGCCGCATAAAGGCCAAAGGCATCATACGAGCGGCCAGACTCCAGGGGAGAAGCATTTGACGACCACACGAAGAAATTTCCTGTGTCACGAAGCAATACCCCAGATGTTCCAGCCGATTTACCAGGGCGTGTCCATCCTTGCCCTGCGGTAGTGGGCTTGTCCGCTGCCCAGCCATGCGTTAGAAGTATCTCAGCGATTGTATGTGTCTGATTGAAACGAGTTCCAGGCAGCTCGCTGTCCTGGGCCAGCTTCGGTGAATCAGCACATTGCTTTTCTCGCTTATCAAAAGCCATTGCCGCTACATGAATTGCTACAATTTCTTCTGGACTCAAAACAGGACAATCTTTCAGATTCCCTGAAAGGACCTCATAACCAGGAGATGGGGCAGAGAGGAAGTATCCACCCTCGCCTCGGGTTTCTATTCTGACTGAGCCCGACTCAGTACAGGCCAACTTGAGATTACCAGCAACGGGAGCGGAACAACGATATATCAGATGATACCCGCCTGAAGGCGTTTTTCGTTTCAATAACCTCCCGTGCAGACCAGGATGATGCATATCCAGCAATTCCAAAAACGGCTCGAATGTGGCTGGATCATCAATATCAAGACATTCAAGATTGCCTGACACCTTACCGCCCACAAGGGCAAGCCGTATGCCGTCAACAAAGTGCAGTTGCACTTCGCTGGTGGTCATTATTCTTGATTGAAATTCTTTCCAGGAAATCGTTGCCTTTTTATCTGCATTTGTCGGGATAACAGAAAAGTGCAGACTGATGAGTTCAATGGCTGTTTGAGCCAACTCTCTACTTATGGTCATGGCCAGCCTCCTTGCGTTTTCTCGCAATTTTCACGGCCAGGCCCCCAGTCCATGTAAAAAAGCTTATCTTGTTGTTTTTGTTTGTGAATAATGCTATAATGTTTCTGTTGTGAGAGAGCGACTTCCGGCCTGCCAGCCAATTCAAAGGAAGTCGCTTTTTCATGTGCGGTCATTAAAGGGCCACATTCTGTTTCCGCGGGTCATCTGCGGTAGAAATTCGCCTCGCCTCCATGAATGCCACAACATCATCGACCAAATATCTCACTGATTTTCCATTTTTCACATAAGGAAAACCACGCCCAAGAAACCGATCGTTCCGAAGGGTCTGTAATTTCCGTCCTGTCATCGCCTCAACTTCTTTTTCACTAATCCATTTTTTTTCTGCCATCACATACTCTCCTTATGTTGAATAATAAAAAAACCCCCATACCTTATGGGATATGGGGGTATAATTACACAATCCAAAAAAGGCTGCAGAAGCAAACACGGGGGTAAACGGGGAACAACAGAGGAGTGATACAGGGGGAAATCAGGGGTAAATTGGGGAAGATAAGAGGGTGTAGTTATTTTTTTTTGGTTCGCAACATCCACGCATTTAACTCAGACGGTAATGCCGTCACAGTTCCTCCACCGACTGGCGACGCTGGAAAATCCTTATCACGTTTTCTCCAAAGCTTAATGGTTCTTGCGTGGACTTCACAATACTTCGCGATCGCCTCTACGGTACGCAACGGTTTTTCTTTTTCCCTTAATATGACGGACATGTCTTTTTGGGCGACAGGTTCAACGGGAAATGGAGATTTCGAATTCGTATTACTTGAATGTAACATCTTTAACCGACTAAAATTCCCGGCACTGACCAGAATGTTATCTCTTGAAACTTCCACTTTCTTAATCAAGGGAACGAGTCTTTCAGGATCAAGAGAGCGAGACCTAACGCCCTCATTTGTGTCTTCGGTATTGATATATGGATCTATTTCATATGATTGCCCAGTAGGACGCGATTCCAATGCTATATATTGATCGCGTCTTTCTATAAAAGAGGAAAGGTAAACAGGCTTCAAATTTCTTAAAATTATTTGCACATCAACAGGACGAATATCAAGGAGGCCATTCCATTCCCTGAGACCCCCCAAAACATATTCAGTACTTCTTTTCCAAAGAAAACCTGTATACCAAATTGACAAAAAAACATCTGTGTAGTCACTGAAAAAAGAAACAGCATTATTGCTAAGCATTGCTCTGCGTAAAATATCGTTCTCAGTATCCTGTATTTTATCGGCCGTCTCTTTGAGAAAATACACTATATCCTAACCCTCTTTAGATCATTCCCTTGATATAGAAATCAAACTGGTAGGCCGTCAAGGTTACGGCTTTTCGGGAGCTACCCTATCCAGCTTGAAGACTGATTGTAATGGGTCGTTTTTTGGTTACCCTTCTTGTCCCAGTTATCCCTGCATGAATAAATTGTCAATTCAATTCTCAAAAAACATGGCAAGGATTTCTTACTCTCAACGCTCAACAAAAGTAATCCACTTGTGCTACTTAAAATTGAGACAGAGGGTTGTGTGGCAGGAAGTGCGGTGTGAGGATCCGGATCAATCATCCTCCGGCAGCAGGAGGAATGAATCGAAATTATCAGGAGTCACTATGGCGGTTTTACATTGCGGAGAGGCTTCTACGAAGGTCTTCGGGAAAAGGGCCTTTGCCCTGACATTCCACTTGAATTCCCAGGCAAAAAGACCAGACCGATTCTCCTCAACATAATCCACTTGCTGCAGGGTGGTGCGCCAGAAAAAATCTTCCGCGCTTATCCCATGATGAGCAAGAAACTTTCGTCGCTCACTCTTTCATTCTGGAATAAATATAATAATTTCACATTTGAATCCGCGTTGCTTATGCATTATTCAATTTCTTTGCAAGTGGGACTATTGTTGTGCAATTTAGATTTATTGCATCATTGATTATGTCCCCGGCCAGGTCTGCCGCTTGTCTCAAGGCATCATCCCTTAAATGGGCATATCGTTGCGTCATAACAGGAGACTTATGAGTCATAAGTTTTTGCAGGGTGTAGATGTCAACCTTGCCACTACTGGCCAGCATTGAGGCATAGGTATGACGCAAACCGTGCAGAGGTCTGAAATCATCAGAGAGCCCCGCAGCTTTTTTGATCTTGTTGACCGCCTTGTTGATATCCACCCTCTGAGCACCACCCTTGCCGGGGAAAACATACTCGCTTGTCCGTGGCATACTGGTCAGCATCAGCCTGGCCCCATCATTCAGCGGGATTTTTTGCCCCTTGTTGCCCTTGGGATCGCGAAGAAAGATAAAACCCCGCTCAAAATCAATATCAGCCCATTGCAGCTTGAATAATTCCCCACGCCTCATGCCGGTATAAAGGGCCATCCTCATGATACCAGAAGCAATAATGTTTGTAGATTCATCAAGAGCCTGCAGGAGGGATGAGAGTTGATCAGGTGACAAGTCTTCTGTCTTTTCATTATCAACCTTTGGCATCTCAATCTTAAAATTGATACTCTCGCAAAGATTATTGTTTGTGCTAAAATTGATAATGCGCCGCAAAAGTTCCAAAACATTCTTGACGGTGCCGGGGGATTTCTTTTTGAGGAGGGAAACACGCAATCGATGAATATCCAGGGCAATTAACTCGGAAGGCTGCTTGTCACCAAAGGACGGAAAAAGATAAAGCTTAAATCGATTTTCATCCGTAACAATACCCTTCAAGTTCGTCTTGCATTTTTTGTATTCAGCCCATAAACGAGAGATTGTCCATTTGTTCTGTTCGGCCTGCTTGACTGCCATCTCAGCCTGTCTCTTTTGAGTATTGCTTTCCTGCTTGCCCTCAATCCTCGACGATCTAATCCCCGCTGCCCTGGCCGGTGTCATATCGTCCTGATATTGCCGTCCCGCCTTTTCCTCAACAACCTTCCCCTCACGCCGATAACGGATATAATAAATTTTCTCAATTTTATTACTGCCGACTGCTGGAGCCTCAACAAAATAAACACCAGGATAACTGGTAGCCGTCCTTGTCTGTCTTGGCATTTTCTAACTCCCCATTCATTTTTTTATGCCGGCTTCCCCCACACTCTCCCCCACACATTTGACATATTACAGGGTAAATTTGAGTAAGTCAAGAAACAGACAAACCCTCTATATGCCAACAAAAACAAGGGATTAAGGACAATAAGGTAAACCTGGGGAAATGAAAGTTTTTGTTCTCATAACCCGAAGGTCGTTGGTTCGAATCCAGCCCCCGCTACCATAATATAACTCAAGGGGTTACAGGCTGTTCAGCCTGTAACCCCTTTCTTGTTTCCATGCATCCTGCCTTTCTGCTATTATCATTTCTAAAAGGAAAAACAGCATACAATAATTTACGCAACGGCAACGCATGAAATACAAGAGTACTCTCCTTTCATGTCAAACAAAACACTCACATTTCCTTGATTTTCTGATCGTTTATGCCCATAATAAATAAATAAGTCCTATTGTGCTATCAGCAAAACCTGCCATCCATCATTTTACATTAGTGGAGGACAATATGGATAATAAACGAAAATATTTCAGAATGGATGTACAAGGGATGGAAGCTGACATCTCTGATGATATCGGATTCTGTTCCGCACATGTAAAAGATGTCTCCCGTTTTGGCATTTGCCTCTCTGAGCTCCCCAGGAAATTGTATATAAAAGGAAACAAATTCCTAATGGTTGTTTCCGACCAGCAGGGACATCGGTTTAAAGTATATGCTCAAGGCAGGTGGGAGGAAGAAAATGGGTTTGACATGGTACTTGGGGCAGAAATAAAAGACGCTCCCTGGGGGTGGACCGAGTTCGTGTCCAAAATAGAACCGACAAAAAAAGATGTGTGGGGTTTCGTCAGATAAAATGCAGACCTGATCACATCCGCATATCTTCAAAGAAAAAAATACCAGGGAAATTGAGCCCTCATGATTTGAAATCGGCAAGTCATCCACCAAGGCAGAATAAGTTGTCTATGAGCCATAGCTCCATCTGGCCCTGCGCAAGGCACAACAACAATCTTACACATTACACAAAGAACTTCTGGGCCTTCGCCCTGGAAATCCGGGAAAGCTTCTGAAGAGAGGCCAAGGACACCCCCGCCACATTATAAAGCCTTTTGATATCCTCAATCATTGCCAGCCACAGACGGGCTGTCATCTCGGCATCGGCTGCGGCCCGATGAAAGACGCCGTCAACTTGCAGTTTTTTGTAACGAACCAGAGATTCAAGGTTATGACTCTGGAGATGAGGATAGATTCGCCGCGCTGTCCGGAGGGTACAAATCATTTCACTGCTTCTTGTCCTGTCGATACGAGCCAGCTCGGCATCGAGAAACTTGCCGTCAAAGGGCGCATTATGAGCCGCAAGGGGGTAATCACCCATGAATTCAACAAATCGGGCCATAACTTCAGCGCCATCAGGAGCACTCCGCACCATTGCATTGGTAATACCAGTCAAGCCCTGGATAAAAGGGCTCACTGAAATACCGGGATTCATCAGGCTTTGAAAGCGATCAACTATCCTGTTCTTATCAATCAGCACAGCACCGATCTCAATGGCACGATCTCCACGCTGAGGAGACAAACCTGTTGTCTCAAAATCAAGTACGATGATTGGGAAATCACCCATAATTTTATACCTCTATGCTGGGTTCGTTCTCCACACAGCAATAATCACGTAGCCAAGCGTTTCCGCCGTTTGGACTCCGTTTCCAGATCCGGTAAGAAAATGGCGAGCAGACCGATAGCGGGTAAAAACGAACACAAGTGATACACATAGGCAAGACTGGTTCTGTCAGCAAGATGGCCGAATACGGCGGCACCGATCCCAGCCATACCAAAGGCAAAACCAAATGACATCCCAGCCACTGTGCCGACTCTTGCTGGAAGGAGTTCCTGAGCATAGACTACAATGGCCGGAAAAGCTGAGGCCAGAATCATTCCGATGGGCACACTGAGTATCCCTGTCCAAAAAAGGTTGGCATAGGGCAGGGCCAGAGTAAAAGGAAGCACCCCTAGAATCGAACTCCAGATCACCACTTTCCGGCCATAACGATCCCCAAGCGGACCTCCTGAAATAGTGCCAACGGCCACCGCACCGTAAAACACAAAGAGATGAAGCTGTGCACTCTGTACCGGGATATGAAACTTTTCAATCAGATAAAAGATAAAGTAACTGCCCATACTGGCCATATAGAAAAACTTGGAAAAAATCAAGGCCAGTAGCACAGCCAGAGCGAGGGCGACCTTGCCCCGCGGCAAGACCACCTGATTTACGCCTGTGCTTACCCGTGATTTAAACTGTATCAGCCCCTGCCTCTTGGACCAGTGACCGACCTGGATCAAAAGATATATTCCCAGCAAGGCCGCTCCAGCAAACCAGGCCACGCTGCTTTGTCCTCGGCGGAGTATGATAATGGCGGCAAGCAATGGGCCAATGGCCGATCCAGCATTCCCCCCCACCTGAAACAGGGATTGTGCCAGGCCATGCCGCCCTCCCGAGGCCATACGCGCCACCCGTGATGATTCCGGATGAAATACCGACGATCCCGTCCCCACCAGGGCCGCCGCCAGTAACAGCACCAAATAACTTCCGGCCTGGGAAAAAAGCACAAGGCCAATCAGGGTCAGGCCCATACCCACGGGCAGGGAATAGGGACGCGGATGCCGATCAATATAAAAACCAACCATGGGCTGGAGGATCGAGGCCGTGCCCTGAAAGGTCAGGGTTATCATGCCGATCTGAGCAAAGCTCAATCCATAATTAGTCTGAAGCAGTGGATAGATCGCGGACAACAATGTCTGCATCATGTCGTTGAGCAGATGACAGACACTGATCACAACAAGGATGGTAAAGGCCGTTTTTTCAGCGGGTTGACCGTTTACGGAGGGAAAGCTCATGGGAATTTCCATTATGGCGGCAACAGGAATTCCCCGCTCAAGGCCGCATCAAGAGGGAAGCAAAAGAGACTCACAGGAATCAGTTCCTGTCTTTGTATTATTCTATTTCTAAATCACGATGGATACGCACTGCGAATCCGAGGAGCAAGAAGACTCAGTGTCATACAAGCCAGGAATGGTGGAAGTAGGAGCAACAAGTTACTGCTTGATGCAGAATTAGAATGAAGTCAATACTAAGAGCTCATGGTGATCAGGAGGATCAATAGGGTTTCTGCCCTAAAAAATTTCCGGGAGGATTATAGTTACAGACCACGATCAGATTGCCCCGACACAGCCCGGTGCCACAGCCAATTTGCTTGGTATCCCGCCAGACAATCTGGGTGTAATGACCAACCTTTGGAAAACGAGAGGCTCGAATTGCGTCCCCCCGATAGTTGGATTTTTCTTTTGCCCAGGCCATGACCGCATCAGCTGTTCCATAATGACTGGCGGTGCCGATAAAGAGATTCTCACCATACTCCTGCCGCCACTTCCCGGAACGGGGACGATGTTCAATCCCGCATCCGGAAATGGCAAGATGATCAGCCCATCGCTGGGCATACGCAGCCAGTTCTTCTGACCAGCGTAGAGGGCCGACACCGACTTCTGCACGGATTTTATTGTGCAGGGCAACAACCTTCTCTGCATCCGTTAGACTCACACGAGATCCGGACAAATCGCTCTGCACAGCAAGACGCTCAGCCGCGCTCAGAGAGATGCCTTGCCAAAGAAACACTCCCACAAACGCCATGACTAAACAGCGCCAATATTGCATATTCCCTCGCTCTCTCAATCTCTTCTTACTCTTCTCCAATCAAACAATTTTTTCTTTCTTTCACTTACATCCCACCCAGAAAAATCGCACAAACTCAACATTTCTAACAACAAAAAACCGTCACATCACCATCTTTATAATGGAGAAGCCACCAATAAGCAGAACCACAAAGATCACGCAGAGGATGTTGAAATAACGGTCAATAAAATGCATTGCCTTCTTGCCCCATTTCTTTAAGAGCCAGGCGACAACAAAAAAACGGGTGGCCCGGGCAGCGACTGACGCAAGGATAAAAACAAATAAATTCACCCTGGCGACCCCGGCCGTTATGGTAATCAGCTTATATGGCAGGGGGGTAAGCCCGAAGATATAGACAATCCAGGCATTCCATTTATCATACACCTGAAAAAGGTACTCTCCTCCCAGAGCGCTACCAAAAGTGCTAAGGAAATAAGACGGCAAGGGGATATCATTGCGTCCATCAACCAGCACCAGTTGCACATGCGCTACGTTCTCCACAATCCATCTGCCCATAGTTTCCCAGGCAAAAACACCAATACCATATCCTGCCAGACCGCCAACAACCGAAGCAATTGTACAATAAAAGGCTATCCGCCACCATCTGGTGGGTGCGGCCAGAACCATGGGGATAAGCAGGACATCAGGAGGCAAGGGGAAAAAACTACTCTCGGCAAACGAAATACATATAAGCGCCGGGATAGCATAGGGTGTGTACGCCCAATGCAAAGTCCAGTAATAGATCCAACGATGAATATGCCACAGGGAGGAAGGGCGTTTTAAGACATCTTCACTCATCACCACACCTGCCCAGCCAGCCGGGTGACCATTCCCACAGCTCTACTCGTATCAAAACACATAATCTTCTCTTTCCTCTACTGACCTCTCCATTTTACCTTGCACCTGTCACCTCTTAACCTTTACCAGGATAGGTGAAGACCAGTTTTTTCCCCTGCAAATCCACCTTGACCTCACCGCCCCGCGTCAGAGCACCAAAGAGGATCTCGTCGGTGAGCACATCGCCGATCTCTGTCATAATCAGCCGTCGAAGCGGCCTGGCGCCATAGTCAGGATCATAGCCCTTGGTGGCCAGATACTTGCGGGCGCGGGGACTCAAGGTAATGGTTACCTTCCGTACCGCCAGTTGCGCCTGTAATTCAATAATCATCTTATCTACGACCTTTTCCACCGCTTCCGCGTTCAAGGCCCCGAAAGAGATAATAGCGTCAAGCCGGTTGCGGAACTCCGGAGCAAACAAACTTTTGACCGCCTTCTGGTCACGCCCTTTTTTTTCGGTTACAAAACCAATTGGAGTGTTACTCATCTCACGGGCGCCGGCATTGGTGGTCATAATCAGGATCACATTTCTAAAATCCGCCTTCCGTCCAGAATTATCTGTCAACGTCGAATGATCCATCACCTGCAGAAGGATGGAGAAGATATCAGCATGGGCCTTTTCTATCTCGTCAAGCAAGAGCACGGAATAGGGATGTTTACGGATGGCCTCGGTGAGCAGTCCGCCCTGATCAAAGCCCACATAACCTGGAGGGGCTCCGATGAGACGCGCCACAGCATGCTTTTCCATATACTCACTCATATCAAAACGCTCAAAATGGATCCCCAAGGTCTGGGCCAACTGTCTGGCCACCTCGGTCTTACCCACTCCCGTGGGCCCGGCAAAGAGAAAACAACCGGTGGGCGACTGCGGATGACCAAGACCGGCCCGCGACCTTTTGACCGCACCGACCACCGTTTCAATGGCCGCATCCTGACCAAAAATCACCCCTTTCATAGTGGCACCCAGCTCTTTTAAAGAACCAAGCTCAGCGTGTGATCCACTTTTAGCCGGAACCCTGGCCATACGCGAAACCACCGCCTCCACATCCCGGACCGTGACTGTCCTGCCTATCCTACCGGCCAGACGAAAATTCGAACCCACCTCATCCAGAACATCAATGGCCTTATCCGGCAAAAATCGGTCGTTGATATAACGGTCAGCCAGTTCTGCTATGGCCTTAATGGCCGTTCCAGCATACTTGACCTGATGGTGCTGCTCATACTTCTGCTGCAAGCCCTGCAGAATCAGTCGGGTCTCTTCAACGCTTGGTTCCTCGATATCAATCTTCTGGAAGCGACGGGAGAGTGCCCGGTCCTTTTCGATATTGTTTTTATACTCTTCATAGGTGGTGGAACCGATACAGCGCAGGATCCCGGATTGCAGAGCCGGTTTCAAGAGGTTGGATGCATCCATGGAGCCGCCACTGGTGGCCCCTGCTCCAACGATAGTATGAATCTCATCAATAAAGAGGATGGCCTTTTTCTTCCGCTCCACCGCCTCCACCACACTTTTCATCCGCTTCTCAAAATCACCTCGATACTTGGTACCCGCCACCAGCGTCCCCATATCGAGCAGATAGATATCCGTATCCTGCAGGAGATCAGGAACCAGGGCCTTGAGCCCCTCAGCCCGGGCCACACGGTCATCATGGATGCGCAGGGCCAGCCCTTCAGCAATGGCCGTCTTACCGACGCCAGGTTCTCCCACCAGAAGAGGATTGTTTTTCTTACGCCGGCAAAGCACCTGCATCATCCGACTCACCTCCATATTCCTCCCAATGAGGGGATCAAGGTGACCTTCTGCCGCCCGCCGCGTAAGATTAACCGTAAATTCCTGAAGGATCTTCTCATCCTTATCCATCTCTCTGGTCTCAGTTCCTGGTTCAGGCCCAGCAGGCATCCGGGGCAGCGGCTCCTTCTGCAAGCCTTCGGAGGGCAAACCATGGGAGATATACTCTATCACCGCCAGACGCCCGACCCCTTCAGAGCCGAGAAAATAGACGGCATGGGACTCGGACTCAGAAAAAATGGCCGCCAGCACATCACCACTGTCCACTTCATTTTTGCCACAGCTCTGGACATGAGAAACCGCCCGCTGCAATACCCGGTTAAAGGCCACGGTCTGGGCCGGTTCACTGGGACCGACAGACCCCAGAGTCGGCAGTTCGCCTCTAAAGAAGGCCTCCAAGCGCTGTTTCAGGTTTTCAATGGAACCTCCACACTGACTGATAATATGAGTTGTCAACTCATCATAGAGCAGTCCATAGAGCATATGCTCCACGGTCACATATTCATGCCTGTAGCTCTTTGCCTCTCTAATTGCTCTGACCAGTGCCGTTTCCAATGTTTTACTCAGCATTTTTTCACCATATCCCTGTCAACAGAGGGAAACAATTCCCGCTGGACACCATATTTGACTATCTTTGATCAACTTGCAAAAGACCATTGGTTGGATGGCTAAGCACATAGGCACAAAGACGAGGCGCTCAAATCCTGAGGAATGAGGCGTACAACAGGTACGCCGCAAAGACGAAGGATGCAGAGCAACGAAGTATTTGGGCATTTGTGCTTAGCCATCATATTTTCTCCATAGAACAACGTAGAGGAAAACCATTTTTTCGAGCCAGGTGATGCACTAGTTCAATCTTGGTTTCACAGATCTCCAGGGTATAAACCCCTGCCATTCCAATCCCTTGCTGATGCACGTCAAGCATAATCTTGGTCGCCACCGATGTTGATTTGCCAAAGATATTTTCCAGAATCGAGACCACAAACTCCATGGAAGTATAATCATCATTATGCAACAATGCCTTATACAGAGAAGGCTCACGAATTTCTTCTTTGTCTCTGGTAGCAACCAATCCCTGATGTTCATCTTTTGTCTTACTCATTATTCAACACACAATCAGGCTGTTCATTTGTTTTAATGTTCCGTTTTCTTCCAGGTAAACATGTTTAGAAAAAGCTCTTCCAAAAGCAACGTTGGTGGCAGAGGCGATCCTTTGAGCTGAAATTCAGTCTTCAAAAGAAGAGCCAACCACTCCTTTAACACCGGGCAGGAAAACTCTTCCGCCTTGCTGAAACTCATGAACAGGGCATAGGGATGACCTTTCAACATCTCAGTCCATTCTCCCTTTTCCTTGAGAGCAGGCAAATAGACCTCCTGAAACTGTTTGGCCTGCATCCTCCGCTGCCAAGACGGATTTTCCTGCAACTGGATGGAACGAAACAAAAGCATCTTTCTTATATAATTGCGCATGGTGGCCAGAATAGCAAGGCCATGAATTCCATTTTCTACAAGACGGTCAAGAATCACCAGAGTAGATGCAACCTGTCTTTTTCCAAAGGCCTCAGTCAATTCAAAGAGGGCATCCTCTCTGGTCCGACCTACCATTATCTCGATATCCGCACAACTGATCAACGGCCGATCCTCGACAAACAGGGCCACCTTTTCCAGCTCCATGACCACCGCCACCGGATAAAAACCTACCCGTTCAAAAAGTATCTCCATGGCCCGCGGCTCTATCTTTTTCTGAAAAGGGGCAAGCGTCCTGAGTGCCAACTCCCGTAAGACATCTTTCTGATTCTTTTGCGCCGCAGAACTGGCTCCCACCTCAATGGAACAATCAACAATCAGGCCATTTTTTTTGATGAAGCTGTAAAGCTGTTTTCTCTTATCAACATTTTCAGCACTGAGAAACAAACAATTGTCTCCCGGCAAGCCCTTTTCAAAGGCAGCAAGATAGCGATCAGCAAGAGTTGCAGCTCCACCACCTTTGGCACCGGTTCGCGTTCCGGACTCAGCAAGCAGCTTGTCAACCCAGCTCAGATCGCCACCTGGCTTGGCAAAGCTGAATAACTGCTGCCACTGCTCAGAGCCAATCTCAGAAAACTTTTCATCCGCGTCAAGTGTGGCCAAATCTACCAGGCACTGAAGCTGCAGACAGGCTGGGCCGGGCCGCCCCGCCTCATGGGCCAGCATTGCCTTATTCCAGATATCTTTGGCCACCGCCCTAGAATGAAAAAGACGACTGTCGGTCACTCTGTAAATCTGCCGACCAGGCAAGAGACTGAAATTCATGATCTGACCAAGGGTTCGGCTCGGGTCCTCTTGATCTCCATCAATGGGATGTACTGTCCCCCCGTCCTTCTGGAGCAGAGCCTGCTGCAGTATATCAGCCGCCTCACGGCACAGATATCTCTCTCCCAAAAAAAGAAACACCCGTTCCTGCTGCTCCACTCCGCCTCGACCAAGCCAGGATGTCAGTTCATCTCGTTTAATCAGGGCCATGGTTGCTCAATTTCTACTCCTGTTGCTGCTCCAACCTTCGGGGACGTTCTGTATCCCGACCTTTCCATTATTCTGTTTCTCAATCTGTTTCTGATCCATGATCTTATGCAAAATGGCAGGCAGGGAACCAGGTTGCAGATACTCTTCTCCCATCCCCTGCTTAAAAATGATTGCCGCCTGATTGCTGACATCTTTCCAACTCAAATTAGCAGAACGGGAAGCAACCAGTTCAAACAAAAGTTGATTATAGGGGTTATTGACAATGGCCTTACCGGTCCCCACCGTTGCCAGGATATCCACTTTGTTATGAAAAAATGTGGCCAGCTCTGAATAAACCCGAATTCCACCACAGGAGCCCAGACTCAAAAAGCGTTGTTTACTGACCAGATCCGCCTGGACAATGGCCCCGGACTTCAACAGCTCCTGTAACGGATCAAGTAACTGCTCTTTTCGCCAGTAACTATGACCGCGCTGGACAAACATCTCATGTCCACCCTTCAAAAACTGTTTAAGAAGCTGCTGCTGTTGACTCACGTCATAATAAACTACAACAGAATGGGAAATCTCAATACCATTCATATGCTTCACCCAGTCAACAACCAGAGGATACCTGACCTGTAGCTGATGAATCTGCTCCAGATTTTGAGATGGAGACCCTAGAAGAGCCCTCAATTGCGCCACTGCGGCACGATCCCGGACGCTCTCTGCCGTCATCAGAGAAAAAGAATTGGAAATCCGCGGTCGATAGCCATGGGCCATCAGGGTCTGACAATTGGAACGGAAGGACTGGCTTCCATCGTCATCACTATGGAAGACCGATAAACTGCTCAATTTCCCATCCATCTTCCACTGTGCAAAACTGGTTTTGACATACTGATCAAAGGGGATCATGCCATACTCGGACATCATCAACCTGATCCTGATCTTATCCACCTCGCCGACCAGTTGTGGATACTCCTGGATATAATATTGGAGAATTACCCGTAACTGGGTGCTGAAAACCGTATTTTTATCACGAATTGCGGTCAACATCTTGGCGATAAGATAAGTGCGCGTCTGCGGTTCAATGGTCTGAAGCAGGGTCATGAAGGTGGCGGAAAAGAGGATCAGACTGTTTTCATCCTGAAAAGCTGATTCAGCCACCAGATCAAGGACCTGCTCCTGCTCGCGCACATGGTCCGGAAAAAAGACGGTGAGTTTCCCCTTCTGGGCCAGACTGATGATAAAATCGGAGACATGAGTATTCTGAGGATCAATCTTTTTCAGGAAGAGCAGCAGGTTACCGCCAAAATGGGTATCAATTCTTTCTTTTAAGACCGGCACCAGAATATCACGAAAAGAGGAATCGTAGAGGTCACTGCCCCGAGCAAGAAGGATATAAGCATTGGCGGTGGTGCAATCTTTTGCCCCCTGCAGTCGGGCTGCCGCTGTGGCACGGCGCAGCACGCCAATGGCAACCCCTCTGCCTCTGGCAAGAGCAGTGGAAAATTCATTATTGAACCGGGCCTGAACTTTTGCATCCAGTCGCTGAAAAATCTCGCGGAGATAGCTGACAGGACAGGAAGACAGAACTTTGATCCCCACCTCCTGACCAGTTGCCTCCGTGATATCATGCAGATTATTGATCTTCCAAATCAGATGATCTCCGGCATCAAAAAATGCCTGGAGTAATAAGCTTTTATCCTTGGCCTGATATGTAAAGAACTCTGTTTCCTGCACTTCCTGCGAAACAGAAAAATAATTACTAAGCCAGGAAAGTGAGGTTGCGGGAGTCACTCCGGCAAGCTGAAACAACGAACGGGCATTCCAAACATCGGTATTTGACAATCTTTGCAGATAGCTCATGTTGGCCAGAGCCGACTTCGGGGTCATTGCATTGATCTTGCAGCTCTTTTCGGTGGCCCAGCACTGTTTTTCCGTCATGCGATTAATGAGCAGCAAACCTTTGTCAACGGTCTCTACTGTTTGTCCAGGCACTTCCAGGAAGGCCTTGAAAGCCCAGAGGGCAGGTTCCTTTAACGATGCCAGCCGATCTATCAGCCCAAGCATTACCGATGGATTCAAATCTTTCGCTTGACCAATGGCCATTGCCACCCGGGCGGAGACATAATTCAGAGATCCAAGTTTCTCCAGCAACTGCCAACAAGCCTCAGCATCCACCCCAGAGAGCGTGGCAAAATGTTCCAGAACTACAATATAGCCAAAAGAAATATGGGCCTGTGGCAACCGATGCAGGACTTCCAGCACTCCTTCAGCAGTCATGGAGGGTAAACCACCAAAAACCCTGAGAGCCCGCATATTGGTATAACTCAAATTCTTGATCAATTCTTTGGCCTGGGCGAGTTGTTTCGCATCCATCTTCACCTTGTCCAGGACCTCCATCGTCTGTATAGAAGCCTGTTCCGTAGCAAGATCGCTACTGATTTTACCGTTACCACCACCCAAACCGGCAAGACTGCTTAGCGGCCACGACAAGAACAGCACCAGTATAAAAAACAGCAGAAGCCTCTCTCTACTCATCACCTTTTTCAACTTTTGCATTCCCACTTCATCACTTTTATGTTTACTATTCCCTGACATCAAAGCCATAATACTTTCTCATACCCCCCTAGCCCACAAAACAAAAAATTAACAATAATCAATTCCCAATAAACTGTAAAAAAAAAATTCATGCACCCGCGCCATTCCCCTTTTGTTCCCTCTCTCTGCCTGATTCTGGCCATGTTTCTGTGGGGAAGTTCTTTTGTTGCCATGAAACTGGCCTTTCAGGATTATCACCCCATGGTAGTCATCTTTGGCAGGATGTCGGTGGCCTCAATAGCCTTCTTCTGTTTTTTACCCAGATTTCGCACCATCCATATCCGCCGCCAGGACCGGCATCTCTTCGCTGTCATGGCATTAAGCGAGCCCTGCCTTTATTTCTTTTTTGAAGCGCTTGCCCTGCAAAACACCAGCGCCTCACAGGCATCACTGATCACTGCCATGCTGCCGCTTCTGATCACCATTGCCTCTGTCTGCCTCCTCAGCGAAAGGTCATCGAAACAAACCCTGACCGGTCTTTTTCTGGCAATGGGCGGAGCCATCATCCTCAGCCTTGGAGGATCAGCAACCGAGCAGGCCCCAGCACCCCTGCTCGGTAATTTCTATGAATTCATGTCCATGATCTGTGCCACGATCTATACCATTACCGTCAAACGACTCACCGCCTTCTACCCGGCGTTCTATCTCACCGCGGTCCAGGCCTGGATTGGAGCCCTCTTCTTCGCACCTTTTCTCGCTCTTCCCCAAGTCCCGCTACCCACGGCC
>JAQVER010000045.1 GCA_028697885.1 Desulfocapsaceae bacterium | reverse complement strand
AAAACCAGATCATCTTCAGGCCATGTCGCACCATGAAATCCTTGAATTCCTCAAGGGCCGCATGCGTACCGGACTGGAAATCGTATCCGTCAATAATCAGACAGACAGGTTTATAAATTTTCTGTTGTACCAAATCGTCCAGCCGCTCTTCAAGCTTTGCCTGACTGAAGGAATTTTCCTTGAAGGTCATGATCATCCGATTCGCCATGATCCCATCAACAGTGGTCTGAAAGCTCTCACTTTTCTCTTCTGCGGCCATCAGGCGCAGGATATCATCATACCAAGCCCGAGTCTTGTCAAAACCCTCGCCGATAGAAACATGCAGGACCTTGTCACCCCAAAGCATCGAATCAAGGGCAATCTGTACAAGAATAGCTGTCTTGCCCAGACCGGCACGGGCCATGACCAGCCCCATACTGGCGCCCTCTTCCTTAACCTTTTTTTCAAGTCCAAGAATTCGCAACGGATTATTCATTACCAGGTTTTTTTTCCCCATGGCCGTGTACCTCTTTTATCTATTTCATTTGCTTCGTCCATAAAGGGACGATCTGCCAGACATGCAACGCACGCCCGGTATAAAAACACCTCTTTGTCTAAAGACAAAGACTATGCGTTCTTCTTCTCACTCTGATATTTCTTGATCAGCTCGTCGTTGACCGTCTTTGGCACCTGCTTAAAGGCGGAGAACTCCATGGTGAATTCGGCCTTACCCTGGGTCAATGAACGCAAGGTGGTTGAATAGCCAAACATCTCGGACAGAGGCACATCGGCCTCAACCACGGTATAGTTACCCTCTTCCATGGTTCCGATGATCATACCGCGGCGCTGATTGATACTGCCCATGATTGATCCCTGAAACTCGGTGGGACCTTCCACGGAGACCTTCATAATTGGCTCCATGATCACGGGTTTGGCCTTCATATACCCTTCCTTGAAGGCGCCAATAGCTGCCAGCTGGAAAGCCACATCCGAGGAGTCAACGGCATGAAAGGAACCGTCGTTGATAACGCAACGAACACCGGTAACACCTGAGCCGCAGAGCGAACCTTTGACCAGACTCTTCTGGAAGCCCTTGTCACAAGAGGAAATAAATTCCCGGGGGATAGCACCACCGACAATGGAGTCGACAAATTCATACTCACCCTCTTCCAGAGGCTCCATATAGCCGGCCACCCGGCCAAACTGACCGGAACCACCAGTCTGCTTTTTGTGGGTATAGTTGAATTCCGCACGGGCAGTGATGGTCTCACGGTAGGCGACCTGGGGTGCGCCCACCTGAACCTCGGCGTTATATTCACGTTTCATGCGCTCGACATAGACTTCCAGATGCAGCTCGCCCATACCAGAGATAATGGTCTCATTGGTCTCATGGTCAACAAAGGTCTTGAAGGTAGGATCTTCCTTGGTAAAACGGTTAAGCGCCTTGGACATGTTGATCTGCGCCTTGTTGTCCACCGGGACAATAGCCAGAGAAATTACCGGCTCGGGAATATGCATGGAGCTCATGGAGCAGGAGATATCACCTGAACAAAAGGTATCGCCGGAAGCACAGTCCACCCCAAAGAGGGCTACGATATCACCGGATCCGCAGAAATCGATATCCTCCATCTCGTCGGAATGCATCCGGCACAGACGACCGATCTTCACCTTCTTGCCGGTCCGACTGTTAAAAACCGAATCTCCCTTGCTAACCGTTCCCTGATAGGTCCGCACATAGGTCAACTGCCCATAACGTCCATCTTCCAGTTTGAAGGCCAGCATAATAAGAGGATCATCAGGATTATTGGTAACTGGAAACTCCTTTTCCCCTTCGCTGAGATCAAGTGCCAAATTTTCAACATCAGTAGGACAAGGCAAATAGGCGTTCACCCCATCAAGCATGGGCTGTACACCTTTATTTTTATAGGCAGAGCCAACAAAGACAGGAGAGAATTCCAGAGAGAGAGTGCCCTTGCGTATGGCATCACGGATCAACTCCGGATCAATTTCTCCTTCCTCCAGCATCACTTCCATCAAGTCATCGGAAAACATGGAAACCGCCTCAAGCAGTTCTTCCCGTTTTTCCTGTGCCCGTTCCTGCAGGGCGGCCGGGATCGCATCCTCGCGGACGATCTCACCATTAGCACCCTCAAAATAGAGGGCCTTCATGGTAACCAGATCAACAACCCCCACCAAATCATTTTCCAAACCGATGGGCAGCTGGACCATATGTGCATTCAATCCAAGTTTATCGCGCAACTGGGCGGTTACCCTTTCCGGATTGGCTCCGGTACGATCGCACTTGTTAATAAAGGCGATACGGGGAACCTTATAACGGGTCATCTGCCGATTTACGGTGATAGACTGTGATTGCACGCCACCAACAGAACACAGCACCAGCACTGCTCCATCCAAAACCCGCAGGGCACGCTCAACCTCAATAGTGAAGTCCACATGGCCGGGAGTATCAATAATATTGATATCTTTTCCCTTCCAGTTGCAGAATGTAGCTGCAGACTGAATGGTAATTCCACGCTCTCTTTCAAGTTCCATGGAATCCATTTTGGCACCGACACCATCTTTACCACGAACATCGTGGATGGCATGAATCCGATCCGTATAAAACAGGATGCGCTCGGTCAGTGTCGTTTTCCCTGAATCAATATGGGCACTGATCCCTATATTCCGCACATTACTTAAATCTACACTCATGATTGCTATCCTCTACACCTAAATCTTCCTGACCGTCCTAAGCCGACCTAAGATAAAATAAAAAAAATAAGGAGCCACAGAACCTGCAACTCCTCATTCAACGGACATATAAACAACAAACGGAAGCCAAAGAGTTTTCCGTCTCAAAAAAGCAATAACCACTTAAAACTTCAATATTTTTCTTTAACATATCCTGTTGAACAATGACCCAATCACTTGGAACCACAATTTCGCGAACAAGTAAAAATGGAGGATAATACTCAACTAACACCGCTTTGTACAGCATTTTTTTCACACTCTTAAGAGCAATTACATCGTTGTGAACGCTACCCTATAAATTCAACAAACCAAGAGTGGCAGTCTCGTAAAAATTCATTTTTGGGGATGGCTAAGCAAAAATCGTCAAATGCAAGGCGCGCACATTTCGAGGAATGAGGTGTACTTAAGTACGTCGCAGTGACGAGACAATGTGCGGCAACGCAGCAGTTGGCGACTTTTTTGCGACGCCATCAAGAGTGGAGAGAGGCCAGATTTAAATTGAGCCTCTTGCAAAAGTCTATTATGCTCACCCTCAATAAAGTGAGGGATATTTCCCTCTATTGATTTCCCCAAGATTTCTACTGGTTATCAAAATCAGGAGGGCAAACCGGCATGAAGTTTAATGAATTTCAATTAGCGCTTACCAATCACGTTTTATAATTGCAAAGTGCATTCAAATTGAGCCCGAAAAGGTAAGTTTTGAAGATTTTGTTTAACTTTTGGCTACCTTGAAAAATTAGGATTTTTGTTCAAGATACCCTTTTACCGGTACGTGACATCATGAATTCACTGCTTTTTTCTATTTTCCTGACTATTACCATCTCTCTTATCCCTTTTACCAGTAACAGCGCAGACAATATTGACACCAAAATAGCATCACTGGTGGACACGGCCGAAGCATTTCAGGCTGTCGCCCGGAAGGCCAAAGATGCAGTTGTCTATGTCTATGTAAAAAAAGTGAGCGCAGACAACACTGCCGAGGAAAATGCCTCGAAAGAATTCTTCAACGACCCCCTGCTGAAGAATTTCTTTGGAGAAGAAAATAACAATACCCCTGACACCAGAGACAAACACACAACCTACGCCCATGGATCCGGATTTATCATCAACAGAAACGGATACATTCTCACCAACTCTCATGTAGTCAACAACGCCGAGGAAGTAACAATTCGCCTTATAGACAAGCGTGAATTTACTGCCAGAATAATCGGTCAGGACCAGAAATCGGATGTCGCATTGATAAAAATTGAGGCAGAGGACCTGCCGGTAATTTCTTTGGGCGACTCATCATCACTCAAAGTCGGGGAATGGGCGATAGCCATAGGATCACCTTTTGAGATGATGCAAACAGTTACCGCCGGTATTATCAGCGCCACAGGACGAAGCAGTGTCGGTATCAGCGAATACGAAGATTTCATTCAGACCGATGCGGCCATCAACCCCGGCAATTCAGGAGGCCCCCTTCTCAACATTCATGGCCAGGCAATCGGCATAAACACTGCTTTTCTGACCCAAACCGGTGGCTATATGGGAGTCGGTTTTGCCATTCCGATCAATATGGCAAACATCATTGCGGAGCGATTACAAAAGGACGGGAAAATGACCCGAGCCTGGTTAGGGGTAGCTCCCAAGGATATCAGCCCCGACCTACTGAAAGCAAAGAAGCTGAACAGCAATACCCACAATGCCGCCCTTGTCAGTAAAATCAGAGAAAATTCTCCGGCCTCAAGCGCTCTGCAAGTAGACGACCTGATAATATCCATGAACGATATCGGCATTGCCGGAGCCGCCGATCTTCGTAATCGTATTGCCCTGAGCGCACCAGGGACCACCATCACCCTGCAGTTTCTCCGTAAAGATCAAAAGCTGTCCACCACCATTGTTTTGGGGGCCAAGGATTGATAAGCTGAAACAGCTGTTTTAAAGAAATTTATCGCGCAGAGACGCTGAGGCGCTGAGAAAAACCTTTTAGCTTTGTCCTCTCTGCGCCTCTGCGTCTCTGCGCGAGTCAGTCTTTAATCTGTGAATAACTGTATCGACCGCCATCACCCTGCAGTTTTTCCGTAAAGATCAGAAGCTGCAACCATCATTTTTTTTGGGGGCCAGGGATTGATAAACAGAAGCAGCTGTTTAAAAGAAAGTTTATCGTGCTGAGGCGCTGAGAAAAGATCCTTTTGTTTTTGTCCTCCTCTGCGCCTCTGCGTCTCTGCGCGAGTCACTCTTTAATCTGTGAATAGCTGAGGAGTAAAGGCCTTGACTTCCAGAGGAAGAAAATCAAGCCGCAGAGCACCATTGACCGCCATCGCCTTACTGCCATCAAAGAATTCCCCCCAGACAGATTTCCCTGCATCCGGAAGTGATACAGAAGCCGTGGTGTAGGTCGGGAGGGTATTTACGCAAAGCAGCATCTGCTCGGAATCCTTCTTCTTATAGACACAATGAACTGCCGGATTTCCTTTCGGGTCAACCCTGTTCGCTGACAGCATTTCAAGGGCAACGGGCTCAGGCTGGTTGATGCTTTTCAACCAGGGAAGAATTTTTTGCAACCGTCCAACAACTCGCTGAAAATCTTTTTTCCCCTGTTCATCGCCGGCAATAATCGGAAATGAGTAAAAATAGATGCCTCTGCTGCCATGGATGATGGAGAGGAAGGCCAGACAGTTCATTTCCTCAAAACTTGGCAGTCTCGGCCAGCCGTCAGAACTCCACTCACTGCCGCCAAATGCCTGGATCACCGACTGCAGACGATTCCTGCCGACAGAAGCCGCCGCTTGATCCATTGACTCAGAAAGCCAGGTCATGGGCATGAAAGGGACGGGATATTGATCGAGCATGAAATAATCAGAACTTCCGCTGTAATCCGGAATGGACTGCGGCCGCACTATTGCCATCGAGGTAGGAATTGCAGGAAAGCGATCATGAAGAATTCTCTGAATATCCTGCGCCTGCCAACGAGGAAATGAATGAATTCCCGGCTCATCATTGACATAAAAACTGAACCTGCCCTTGTGCACACGATCAGCCAGAGCGTTGACAGCCAGGAGCAGCTCTCCAGGGTCATGGGGGACGGAGAGAAGGCAATGCATGCCATTATCAATGCATGCGTCGATGGATTTTGCATTCATGCGGATAACAGCACTGTTCAAGCCCATTGCCTGCATCAGCGGGATATTTTCGACACTGGCACCATAGGCGCCAATCGGGAAGAAACCGGCATTACCAGTAAAATCCTGCCTGACCTGCCGGGGAGACTCTACAACCAACTCAGGATTCCGTAACCAGAACGTCGTCCCGGGATAACTGTTTTGAAATGAAAAAATATTCTCGGATTCCTTCAGCTCTTGTGGACACTGAACGGATATGCGGAGGTTTTGAAATTGTCCGACAACACGGTGGGTATTGAGCAGATAATGGTGGCCCCATACCTCAATCTCCGGATACGCAATCCCCTGAAGCTTTTCCCGAAAAAAGTCTGCTGAGAACCGGTATGTTTCCCCGGGGACACACGCCGGCAGCGCCGTCTTCCATACTCCCCGACGATCAAGGCCGGCAGTAATGCCCAGCATTCCCCTGTTTTTTTCCGTCCCGGGCTGAAAGAGAACCTTGCTGTCATAGACAGCATCATCACCTTGCTGCCAGGAGGCCGGCACCTGCTTGTTGCCGGCGGGATCGATCATCAATGCCGAATTTGCAAGAAGGTTCTTCCTTGCCTCAAAATTTTTCAGCAACGGCCACAAACTCTCCTGCATGTGGGCGAAACTATAAACAAGAAGACCTTCAGCTCCGCTTTGGGAAACAGATTGCCCGGCCTGAGCAAATGCATCCGCGGTAACATCACCCGCCTGAATAATCGGCCAGACAGGCTTTTTCGTCATCTCCAGAAAATATTCGCTGATATCCCTGACCCATTCCACAGGCTGATCCACCATTTCATGATAGACCATAGGCGACAAAAGATCCGCGTATCTTGCGATCCGGCTGGCGTCCTGGGCCAGCTGTGTCAGCACGGCCCCCTGTCGTTCCCCTTGAGTCCAGGGAACCAGGAAGACACCAAGCTTGATCTTTTTTCTACCCTCTGCCTTATCCAGCACGGAACGCGCATCACGAACAAAGGAGAGAATCTGCTCCTGTTTCCATTGCCGCCACTTTACTTCGGCATGCGTATGTATCCAGTCTGCCGTTTCTCGAACAGATAAAGTATCAGGGATATCAACACCCTTTTCAATCTGAAAGAGCTCCAGACAACGTGGACAATAACAGGTGTCAGGGATTTCAGGTTGCTTCTCTTCCCAGCGCCCTGGATATCTGAGAAAATCCAGCCACACACCGTCAATACCTTCAGCCGTCCCATACTCCTTCAACCAGGAGGCCAAAAGGGCCAGACGTTCTTCACGCCAAGGAAAATGGGTCGGGCAAATGCCCCCATGACGAGGAGAAACAGCCGTACCGGAGGCAGTAATGGGCACAGAATCCGGATATTTCTTCCAGGCCGCTGACCCACCGAAAACATTCAGGGTCAGATAGACCTGAAATCCAGCCTTCTTAAAATGTTGAATTGTCTGCCGATCAGGAGGGACAAAAACGCTGGTCACATGAGCAGCCTGAAGCTGTTGCACATCCTTTCCCTGGTCACCGGCAGAGACCCCGTACATTCCACGAACAGTCTCTGCCTGGCAGGGAGCCACTGCATGGCAAAGGATGATTAAGAATAGGTAAACAGTTACAGATCTGACCATAATTATATCAGCGATGTCCGGCTAAGGAGAAATTCTTCAAAAATGTCCCGGAAAAGAAAAAAGAACAAGCTACGAACTTTGTCACCTCAAGAACTCATGCGCCTGAACCGATGACATTGTCACGCTACATAGCTCCCTTGCCTGTCAAAACAATCCGGATCGTCCGCAGAAAAATCATGAGGTCAAGAACTATGCTGCGGTTCTTGATATAATAGAAATCATACATCAGCTTCTGGCGCGTATCTTTGATGGAATTGCCGTAGGGGTAATTGATCTGGGCCCAGCCGGTGATTCCGGGCGTTACCATATGCCGCTCGGAATAATAGGCAATCTCCTTGGTGTACATCTCCACTAGGCTGAGCGCCTCCGGCCTCGGGCCGATCAGGCTCATTTCGCCCTTAAAGATATTAAGCAGCTGCGGCACTTCATCCAGCCGCGTTTTACGTATGAACCTGCCCACTCGGGTGATACGGTCGTCATGGTCCGTGGTCCAATGGACGTTATTATGGTCAGCACCGTCGACCATGGTCCTCAGTTTCCAGACCCGGAAGGGTTTGCTCCCTCTACCCATGCGTTGCTGGGAATAGAATACCGGCCCCCGCGAATCGACCTTGATCAGCAAGGCAACGAAGGGAAACAGGGGCAATGCCAGGCAGAGCCCAATACAGGAGGCTGCGATATCAGCTAAGCGTTTCGTGTACCAGAAATAACGCTTATTCGAACAACTTAATTCTAGAAGGAACCAGTTGTCATTGAGATAATCAATCGGCACCCTGCCGGTTATTTCCTCGATTACTCTTCTGAATTCTGAGACCTTGATCTTACTTTGCATACATTCAAGCAAAAGTCTGATCAGGTCATCATCCCGGGAGGGAACTGCAACGATGACCTGATCGACAGCCTCTTTTCTGGCGACCGAGACCAGATCATCTATGTTCCCCAGGCGAGGCAGCTTGCCCTGCGCCAGACTCCCGTTTCCCCCAGACACATAGCCGACTACTTCTGTGCGCAGATAGGCACTGGAATTGATAAACTGCGCCACTTCCAAACTTCTTATTCCGTCACCGACAATCAGGGTCCGCCACTGGGTCGATGTAAGCATGCGTTGGTTGAGGACTTTACGGAAATAAACAACAAGAGCAAATGCACTTGCATAGAAAATAAGGAAAACTGCGCGCGGAACCGGATCCCGGAAGAAAAAGAATATGAACGTCGACAAAATCGCGCTGACCAGCAATCCGCAACCGAGGATCAATGCCTGCTGGCCAAAACGTTGCCGGACTTTATGCAAGGCATATCCGTCGAGGACAAAGAAAAGAAGGAGTGTGGGAACAAAGAGAGCTGCAAAACCCCAGCGATGGGTATAAAGGAGGCCAAGGGTAAAATTGGCCTTATGACCAAGAAGAATAGCAATAACGAACGAGAACAACATCGCCACACTATCACTTATCAGCAGCAGTGCTGCCTTTTCTTGAATATGTGTTTTCATTGAAATTGCGAAATTTTCATTAAAGGTCAAGCATTTACACTTACATCAAACCATACCTAGTCGGATTAATTCCATGCTTTTTCAAAAAACGTAAGTAGCTCTTCAAATGGAAGTAACCATATCGATAAGAAAATTGCCCAGAGACCAAGGGTGAGACACTCTTTCGGTCCCCCTTGTATTCTACAACAAGCTCGGGATAATAAACAACTTCATACCCTTTATCCCAAAAACGTTTACACCAGTCCATGTCCTCCACATAAAGAAAATATCCATCATCAAGTCCCCCAACAACATCCAGTCCATCTCTTCGCACCATCATAAATGCGCCAATCACCCAGTCAACGGTTTGTGTATTGTTATAATCAAACCCACTTTCAAGCAAAACATCCTTTTTCAAACATAAACGTTTAGATAAACGATAAAACAAATCGACAGGCCTCATAAATTTACGGCAAGTATCTTGTAGGTTCCCCGCGCTATCAATTATTTTTGGTCCCAAAAGTCCTACTTTGGGATGTAATCTTAAAAATTCAAGAGCTTTTTTTAAATTTTCAGGAAAGATCTTCACATCAGGATTAACAATAATAATTATTTCACCTTTGGCGTTGGCAATACCGATGTTCATTCCTCCTGCAAAACCTAAATTATTTTTATTAAAAAACCAAATGCAACCTAAAAATTCATCTTTAAGCTTAGTCTGTACATCTAAAGGATAAAGTGAATTTGAAGATATTATAATTTCATGTGATATATCTTCACAAACTGAATGAAGATTATCAACACTCTTCCGTATATCTTCAATACAATTGTATTCGATTACAATAAGTGTCAATATAATACTCTTCACGCACACCCTACTAACCTATATTATTAATATAATTCGCTTATAAGGGACCTCACCATAAGCTTAAATCACAAATATTAAAAGAGAAGCATAAAAGCTACTTAAGAACAAAGTTTCTCGTAAATTTTATAAATATTTTCAGTTCCAATTACATTCCAATCCAAAAAATCAATTCTATTTCTATCAAAATTAACTTTCTCACGAATTAAGCGAGACACGAGACTATCGATCTGAGCAAGATTAGTCTCAATATTTTCTAGATCATTAAAAACAAGACCACAATCGTATTTGGAAATTATTTCTTTGAGATCACCAATATTTTTATTTGCCAAAACATAAATATTCGAAGCTATATACTCGGAGAATTTAACAGGAAAACATACCGATTTTGAGAATGATTCATTAATAAAACAGAATCCGATATGAGATTTTGCGTAAAAATACGGCATTTTTTCAAATGGTACAGATTGAAGTGTGTAATATCTTGGATCTATACTTCCATCTTCAAAATAACGTTTTGCTTTGTCAATATCATTAGTACAAAAATATAGGTGTATGTGTTCTTTATATATTTTACTTAACAAGCTATAGTATAAAATCGTCTTTTCAGGCAAATGCCACTTCTGCAATGACCCACTATATATAAAATTTATGCAATCATACTGTTTAATGCCACCATAATCATTAAAGTCTGTTGGATTGTTGACATTAATCACTTGGTTGTACTTAAAATTATCTTTTAAATAATCTTTAAATTTGTTCGAAACGACAAAAACATAATCAGCTTTACGAATAAGAATTTTTTCTATAAATTTTAGCAATCTATATTTGGGTGAGTTGTAATTTAATTTACCTAACTCAACAGTTTCTTCCGGTAAAACTCCGCGCATATCGAAAATAAACTTCTTTCTCAATATTATTTTTACCAAAAGCCCAATCAAAGCTGCGCCATAGCTTCTGCAATGTATCAAATCTACTTCTCTTCCAATCCTTAAACTACATAAGAAAATAGGTAAAATATCTTTTAAAAAAGAAAAAATGGACTGTGACTTTCCGAGTCCTTTTTTAAATTCTATAATTTTCAGATATGGATATTTTCTTGAAGTAAGATTTTTATTTTCAAAATAGATTTCATCATCTTCAGATTCTTTAATTGTGGATATAATAGTAAATTCAACCCCATATTTTTGATGCATAATCGCCAATGGTTTTACTACCATGGCTTGAAGTATGCCCGTCCGATATACATTTTCATATGTGATGTATAAAATTTTCATTATGTCCTCGGAAAGTCTAGCAGACCCAACAAATCGGAGAAGTTAATAAGTGTACCCGTTTAAACAGACGTACTCAACCCTTCAGAGCAGGAGTTAGTAGAAAGCCATAATGTTCCTTTTGCTTCCAGATGCCTCCTGGAGCAAAAGGACAACTACGATGGGGTTACAGGGGACTAACTTACTAATAAAACGTCAAATCGAGAGGAAGAAACCCCCCTTCAGGATAGGAACAGGACGCTACGATCTGCCTTAGGAAATTAGAGGAATACAACACACCAAAAATAATACAAAGAATATACGACAACCTATCAACCTTACTGTCGCATCGGGCAATTAAGGCGAATACGGCCACCATTAAAAGCCGCACTATTCTCAATGCTGCCGAATACTCTTTTATATTAAAATAATATAAAAAGCCAACAACCACAAAGGTCACGATGCTAATGTTAATCCATTGACTTCCTCTACTACCAGAAACTCGATAATATATTATCAAAGCAAAACAAAGCCCAATTGAGTCTGCAAATCCTGCATAACCCGTAGAGGGGGATAGTGTCGAATAAACATCCATCTTGGATACGTAACGAGAAGGTAAATATTCAAGAATATGTATGCCAGCAGACTCTATGAGAATAAATACAAGAGACAAAAGAGACAAAACTATAAGTACCTTGCTCAAGGAATAATATCGCAAAGGAGCAACTAGCAAGGATGAGACATGGACCATTGCGGCAATTAATATTAAAAGAAAAGACCCACTAGAAATTGCTAGAAACAAAATTGGATAAGCTAAACCAACTCTAATACCATTAAACAAGGAATCTATAAAAATAACAGGTAGTATTGCCGCAGCAAAATATACGGCATTGGGAAAACGTCTTAAAACATAATAATAGAGAAGGCTCAAAATCAAGCCATACATTAGTGAAAATACAGAGAATGTCCCGCCGCAGTACTTCACCAACCACATCATAAAAAATGATATTGGTTCCAATAAAAGAAAGGAACCAATATCATCCACAAAATCAAAAGTTAAGTATTCAAATCTTAACAGATATAATGGAGTGTCAACGCCTGCCGTCCCTCTGAAAGCAGCTAAAATTCCAACTCCAAGAAAAATAGTAAAAGTTAATATCTTCAGCTTATTAGCCAGAACAGCTGAAGATAAAACTAAAACAAGAGAAATTAGATATATTAAAAACCCACTAAAATCACACACAAATTTATACCCATTACCCCGTTACCAACAAAGTCCTTCAATGCAAAAGCCACACCCCAAAGAAGGTATGACTTTGTCTTTGCCTAGAGCCATCAAAAAGAGCACGGTACCTTTATCACAAAGAGGGAAGACCTTTTCGCCTAATTCTTCTCTGGCAACTCCTTTTACTATCCTCTCTCACACCTAAACATTATCTTTTTAAAGTCTTAAACAAAAAATATGGATACAACATTATATCCTTTAAAGTTCTCCTAGATAGTTCATATGAATAAATAGTCTTTTGTAACTTACAATTTATGGCAGTTTTTTCTATATTATTGAATATTTCATCTATTAGATTACTTCTATCGCTCCAATTTAATTTTTCGCGTGCATATTTTCTCGATGTTTCTTTAAGCTGCTCAATCTTGTCATAATTTTCTAGATAGAAACTCATTTTTTTTATCAAGTCATCAATATTCACATCACAATTTGGCCAATAATAGGCGTCTTTTCTACGAAAAAACCTATCTACTTTAACCAACTGTCCATTCACACCTTCTTTGACAAACTCATTCATGGGAGCATTATCTGGCACAATTGCTTGCAAACCACAGCTTATTGCCTCTGGCAACGTCAGCCCTATTCCATCTAGTTTTGAAATGTAACAATACACATCAGCCAGATGATACAACCCTGGCGCGCCCACCGTTTCATTTATTATCTCCAACTGACCGTTACCTTGCAACTCATCTACCATGAAAGCGATATCTTTATAATATTTCCTCAAATCGACTTGGGAGTGGAGTATTAACTTTTTATTATCTTCTTTCAGACTATAAAATGCCTTTAATAAAGGATAAACTCCCTTTCTTTCTGGATTATATCCAGAGGAATTAAAAAAAACGACTTTGTCTTTGTCGATTTCTCGTTTTCTTCGGGGTTTAAATAATTCTACATCCGTACCCCAGGGCACATAAAAACATTGTTTATGCCAATCAAAAACACTAAAATGTCTTTCTGTGTTACAAATTAAAAAATCAAACACCTCAAATAAAGGAACTGTTTCCTCTGTATAATAATCTATGTAGCTACCTACTATTACTCCTAATTCTTTCGCCCATATGATTGGAGGCCACCATTGTTGTTCGTTAAACAATACGATATCGATTTTCTTGGATTTTATCCATCTTGAAAAATCTAACTTATTTATAGGCGTCCCATTAGTCTGAAATAATGCCTTTTCCCCCCAGGTAACATTTGGAAGGTTCCATTCTTTATTGTTCTTTGCGTATTTTTCTCCGCCTCTTGCATAGATAAACACATTATTATTTCTTTCTAGCAATTTCATATATTGCCGAGAGACATACGCAGCACCACGCTCAAACCATGTTGTAACAATTCCTATTTTCATAGAATTCAACTTATTATTTCTGACAATTCGCTTTATTGAAAAAAAACAAAAAACATTATTCTATGATAGATTCGAAAGTAGATTTAACCTGTAAAAACAGCAAAGCATAACCAGTTCAATACATCAAAACCATTGTCAGTCATAGTTCCACGATGAGGTCACGGCTCGATTGTCAACTTTACAGGGTCATATCTACACAATTGAGAACTAAGCGGTTCAAGGACTATTCCCAATGTAAAGAAATATATCCTAGTCGAACCTATTTTTTTCACCTAACTAACCACAGATTTTACTTTAAGGATTTTTGGTTGTTATCGTACTTTCCGAAGAATGGCGAATAGATGGTAAGAGCCCAATCGTAGGTCGCAACTCCCTCCAAGCATTTCTGTCTTTAATACACGCAGGGTTTTAACCATTCCACATAACTTGGGTATTCTTTTTGCCCTCTCTCTTAAAGAGAGATAATGCTTGAGACTTTTCCTTGGCAACTTATCTATTCCTTTCAAGCTAGGGAAACCACTTGTTTCTAACCGTTCAATCCGCAAATCATATTTATGAGACAACCAGTTGACAGTATGCGGTGATAGATACTGAAAATGCTCGAGATCGACACGAAAACCAACCCAATTCCTTGCAGTTTCAATATTGGTTCCCGCTTCTCCTCCATTAGGTGTGTGAAAAAGAAGTAATCCTCCAGGTTTTAAGATACCAACTGCCGCTTGAATATCAATTAAAGGTTCAACTGGATGTTCTAGGAAATCACTCATCACAACAGCATCTACCTTGTCAATTGAAGATGCACACAAATGTAGTTTTGATTGGTGGACAGTAATGCCAAGTTTATTGTTCGCAAATTCACATGCTTCCGGTGACAAATCACAACCCTCTACCTCAGCACCCCTTGACTTCGCCTCCAAAAGAAACCTACCAAAGCCACACCCGACATCCAGTATCCTCATACGACCATTGCCCGCATGCAATTTCAATAGAGAATGAAGTTGTACATTTGATTCACTTGATTTACGGGCACTTTCAACCATCTGAGAAAAGCCTTTTTTCGACAAGTCTGCTGGACGATGCGTATGATAGTAACCATCATATAACGACATAATATCGGCAGAAGATGGGAGGTTGTTGATATACCAGCATCCGCATGTTTCACAAAATGCTACCGGCAACAGGTCGGGTCTTATGAGGACTGTCTCATTCTGCGCCCCGCAAAATGGACAATGACGCACTGCTAAGCAGGCATAATTCCATTTAGGGATACGGGCATCGAGAGGATTCAAAACTGTGAGAGTCATATTATTCTTTCACCTTCTCAACACTAATCCCAAGACGCCCGAATGAGGTGTAGCGCCCCTAAGGCGACCAGCTCTTTGCCCACGTAAGGGCTTGAGAATTTTCTGTTTCACAAGGCTGTACACCATTCGAGCAACACCAAGCGTTGAACACTTCCTTGGATATGGGCTGTTCCTTGTGGTCAGAATGTCCACAGGATGAATAGTGCGCTCAGGATAGACTCGAACAAAGAACGTATCTATCAAAGACATTAATCTCCCAAATTGCTTGCAATCCAGTTGCCGGCCATCCTCTGGATGTAAATTAATATCACAGGTAATCAAACATAAACCTCCAGGCTTTAATACTCTTGCCATTTCTCTAACTGTATTTTCAATGTCGGCGATATGCTCCAAGACACTAACACAGTATAGGGCATCGCATTCGGAATCTTCAAATGGAAGATTCGCATTTTCAATTAACCTGAAATCAATTGCTCCAGGTGAGTGGGGAACACACTTACACGCCAAAGCCAAATCTCTTTTACAAATGGGGTCAATATCCGTACAAACGACATTATAGCCAAGTTTTGCTAGTGAAAACGGAAAGAAAGTAACCCCGCTACCAACATCTGCCACAACCGGCTTGCTCTTTTGAGGTGAGGCATCCAAGTAAGCGGCAAGGTGCTGATAAACATAGGGGTACTCCCATACCCGACTAAAATCATATAATGGACTGCGAGGCCATTTATAGTTCTTACTGCGAAACTCGATTTCCATGTCCAAAAAAAGTTGTTGTTCTTTCTCTAGAGTTGAGAAAATCTTTTTATGTGCCGGACTTTTAAGGTCGGATAAGGAAGCCAAGCCAGATCTTTCAAAAACAGTTTCATCTTCTGGGGTATTCATTTTTCGTGTCCTTTACGTATTACTATAATTGCAAACCAAAAAGTCCATGTTGCATGAATAATGTAACTCAACATTTTTGCAGTAGCCAAACCAAGAGACCCTTGATCAACCAGCAGTAGCGTGCTCATAATAAATGTCAAAGCCCAACCCATATTCATGGCAAACCCAACCCACATTCTTCCAGATGCAGCGATTATCTGCCCAACAGGTGCTTGTACAGCGAGCAGTCCAGCTGTAATCAAAACAACAACCAGAGTTGGCCAGCCATCCCCAAAGCCTTTACCATATAAACTCATAATATAGGGGCTTGCAAGACTTGCGATGAGCACCAGTGGTATAACAATGAGCAGATTCACCTTTATTGAGAGAACCAGCGTTTTCATGGATTGTTTTGTATTGTTTTGACCCAACTGATCTGAAAGAATTGGTAAGACGACGCTGCCAAGGAGACCGGGAAGAAACAACAACAATGCGTACCATTGATTGGCCGCACTGAAAATGCCCATTTCACCATAACCACCAGGACGGTTGACAAGCATAGCGTTACAGGCCCAGTTGACTGGGCCTACCATGCTTCCCGCCAGAACAGCGGGCAGACTAAACTTCCATAGAACAGACCATTCACGACCGCAACCCCTGAAGCTGAAAGGGACACTGAAGCGCCGTGCCACCTTACGAAGAGCCAGGTGGTTAAACAACCAGTTAAAACAGAGAGTAATCGCCAAAGCCCAGACAGCACCAGCAAGGCCACCAAAATAGGCCCCACAGACAAGAGCAGGGAATGAGATAAGACCGACGAGAAGGTTTACATGGGCGATGGTTTTAAAAGCCTCGAATCCGGACAGGGCCCCAGTCTGAGCGCCATTGAGCCCGTTAATGAACAGGATTATGGCGCCGATGCGCAGGATGCCGGACAGATGTGGAGCGTTGATAGTGTGCTCTGCCAACCAGGGAGCAAAGATTAACAGGCCCAAGGCCATCACACTACTGGTAGCCATTGCGAACAATCCCGAAAGTCCGATTATACGACCGGCACGCTCGGGATCGATTTGGCGAAATTCGGCCACGTATTTGGTGGCAGTCAAGCCAAGACCGAACCCGGCAAAGACGCCGAACATACCTACAGTGGTCTGGATCATCCCCAGTTCACCATAAACAGTCTTGCCTAGCATCCGGGCAACCAGGACTGTAGCGCACAGCATTAGACCACGCGAGATCACTGATCCAGCGACAGACCAGAAGACACCCCGGGCTAGGCGTGACCCTACATCGGAAGCCTCAATCCTTTTGAAAAGAGGATGAACCGCCGACGGACTGCAGGCATATACAAGAGTTTTTAATGATAATGAAGACATCATTATTTTTAAAGTATCTAGTCCTAACAAGGGACCGATTTACTTCCCCCTAAAGTTCTGAGATACGTTATTACGACTGAAACGATTTTTTGAAAGTTTGAGCCAGACACTTCTTTTCATTGTCAACAAACGATTAACCATCTAATATCCAAGCAGAATATCAGCTATCCTTTTGGCGGCCAATCCATCTCCATAAGGATTATGAGCATGGGCCATCCGGTCATACGCTTTGTGGTTACAAAGAAGCTCTGTTGCTTCCGCAACGATCCGCTGCCGATCCATTCCCACCAACCTGACCGTCCCGGACAGGACCGCTTCAGGTCGCTCTGTGGTCTCCCGCGTGACCAGCACCGGCTTGCCAAACGAGGGAGCTTCCTCCTGCACTCCACCTGAATCGGTGATGATCAGGTAGGAGCGATCCAACAGCCAGACAAAAGGAAGGTAATCCAGCGGTTCGATCAGGTGTACGGAAGGGCATCCAGAGAGAATCCTGTGAACTGGTTCCTGTACGTTGGGGTTCAAATGGACCGGGTAAACGATTTCTACATCGGTATGGATCTCGGCAATCTCCTTCAGGGCACGGCAGATGTGCTCAAAGCCTTCGCCAAAATTCTCGCGGCGGTGACCAGTGACGAGAATCAAGCGACGGGCTAGAGACAATGGGCTAGAGGAATCGGGCGGTGCCTTCAGTATAGTGGCAAGACTTGGATATTTGAAGGTCAGATCTTGGCCGATACTGTCACCAAGCTTGCCAGTAGTCAATTTTTCCCGGACCATTAACAGGGCATCGATGACGGTGTTGCCAGTAACATGGATCGTGGAATCAGGTATGCCTTCGTCGAGCAGGTTCTGCCGGGCTTGTTCGGTGGGGGCAAAATTGATATCGGCCACGCAGCTGGTAACGCGGCGGTTGATCTCTTCGGGGAAGGGAGCGCGCTTATTTCCTGTGCGCAGGCCTGCTTCCACATGCCCCACGGGGATGCCTGCATAGAAGGCAGAGAGGGACGCAGCCATGGTAGTGGTCGTGTCACCATGAACAAGGACCAACGCAGGCTTTTCCTTTCCCAAAACGGTTTTCAACCCTTGCATTACATTGCAAGTTACATCAAACAGATCCTGCCCAGGCTTCATTATATTCAGGTCATAATCCGGCTTAATTTCAAAGAGATCAAGTACTTGGTCAAGCATTTGCCGATGCTGGGCAGTTACACAAACCAAACTCTTAAATTGCTGAGGATATTTATTGAGTTCTTGGATCACCAACGCCATTTTGATGGCTTCAGGTCTGGTGCCGAATATGGTCATTATTTTTTTCATATTCCACAGTTGTTCTTAAGCCATTTCTGGAGCTTGCTGGTAAGTATTCATATATTCTTTCATCCTCAGGGTAAGAAGGTGTAAACGAACGAAGCTTTACATCATACCCCTCTCCTCTCTACTAATTATTCTCAAGCCATATAGACTTTCCCAGGGTATTTCAAACGGTCGGCAAACACATTTTTGGTATCAACAATCAGAGACGCATGCTGAAGAATAAAATCATAGTCATAAGCATCATGGTCAGTAACGATCAAAACACAATCACTCTGTCGCAGGTTCTCCTCGGTAAGCAGTGTACTAGTGAGGCCGAAATTATACTTTCGGACAGGTCGTAAGGTTGGAATATGCGGATCATTGTAGCGAATATCTGCGCCACGTTCGGTCAGCAACTCCATCAATTTATAGGAAGGTGACTCCCGATCATCATCCACATTTTTCTTGTATGCTGCACCGAGGATCAACACCTTGGCTCCCTTCATTGCCTTGCCATGATTATTCAAGGCATCCATGACTCGTTGCACCACGAAATAGGGCATGGAGGTGTTGATCTCCCCAGCCAACTCGATGAATTTTGTGGGGATATCATACTCCCGCGCCTTGGAGGTAAGGTAGAAGGGATCGATGGGAATACAATGGCCGCCCAAACCAGGACCGGGGTAAAAGGGCATGTAGCCGAAAGGCTTGGTGCTGGCCGCGTCAATAACCTCCCAAATATCAATACCCATGCGTAGACAAAGCACCTTCAGTTCGTTTACCAAGGCGATATTAACGCTACGGAAGATATTCTCAAGCAGCTTGGTCATCTCGGCCACCTGTGTTGAGGCAACCGGCACCACCCGGTCCATAGCGGCTGCATAAAGGCTTTGGGCAAGATTAGAGGAAGAGGGATTGATGCCGCCTACGACTTTAGGAATGTTGGCGGTACCGAAATGAGGGTTGCCAGGATCTTCCCGCTCCGGGGAAAAAGCAAGGGCGAAATCCACCCCGGCCTTTAATCCGCTCTCTTCAAGTAACGGCTGAAGGATTTCAACCGTGGTACCCGGATAAGTGGTGCTCTCAAGGACAATCAACTGCCCCGGCCGTAAAACCTTAGCAATGGCCCGGCCAGTAGACTCGATGTATTTGAGATCGGGCTCGCGATTGTTAGTCAACGGGGTCGGGACACAGATCAGGAGGCAATCAGGTTCATTTAACCGAGAAAAGTCAGCAGTAGCCGCGAATAGTTTCTGGGTAACGAAGCGGGACAGGTCTTCAGAGGGAATGTGCTTGATATAACTCTGCCCCTGCTCAATATTGGCGATTTTCGACGGATCGAGGTCAAAACCGATAACCTTGATCCCTTTGCGCAAGAATGTGAGACTTAAGGGAAGGCCGACATACCCAAGACCGATCACCCCCAGAGTGAATGATTTACCGGATAACTTGTCTGCTAACGTTGTCAGTGTTTCGGAATGCATAAGGTAACCTTCTTGATAATGTTGTTTTTGACTCGCTAGCTCACCGGCTCACTTCAGTTCCTCAATTATGGCACAATTTAAAGGGTCAGACTTTGGCAAGGGTGATTCCGCACATGACGCCACCCCCACACAACCCTCATTCCTTTCGTATTAAAAAATAATCCCTCTGGCACGAAGAGCGTCCACTATCATAGTCACACATTCCATCAAGGGCTGCACTCCGGTATTCAGTTCAATATCCGGATTGGCCGGTGGTTCGTAGGGGGAGGAAACGCCGGTGTAATTTTTAATCTTACCTTCGCGTGCCATTTTATAGAGTCCTTTGACATCGCGTTGTTCACAGATCTCCAACGGGCAATTACAGTAGACTTCAATAAAGTCATCGGGGCCGATAATATCTCTGATTCGAGCCCGATCTTCGGCCAGGGGTGAGATGAAAGCGGTAAGTGAGATAACCCCGGAATCAAGAAAGAGTTTTGTCATTTCCGCAATTCTCCGAAGGTTTTCACTTCGATCTTCCATACTGAAACCCAGATCACCACACAGCCCGTGTCTGACGTTATCACCATCAAAGACATAGGTTCTTTTGCCCTGCAGGTGCAACCGTTCTTCAACAGCATGGGCCAGGGTTGACTTGCCGGAACCGGAAAGACCGGTAAACCAAAGGTTGACGCTTTTATGACCGTTTAAGGTCTCGCGCCGCGGCCGGGTAACCGCGGCCTTATGTCGAACTACATTCGGGGAGTTTGTCATTTGTTATCCTGATATTTCTGTAACATTACTAAGTGAAACTGATCTCGCGCAGAGACGCTGAGGCGCTGAGAAAAACTTTTTTTGTCGGCAGGCCAGGAATGGCCTACTTTGCCTTAAACGGAGGATACCGACAGCCACATTACATTACTGATCAAAAGTATAATCCATTTTCTGCACAAGCAATTGTCCATTATCGTCGGTGAGCAGGAAATCAATTTTACCCTGGCCATGTACAGATTCTGCATTCTTGTAGACCAGATCGATTTTGAACTTGCCATTCAACACAATCTGACCTTTTGGGGACTCCTCCCATTTCAGCAAAGAGATCTGTAGTCCGATATTTTGAGTGGCTTTGAACAGATCTGTATAGGTGTCGATGACCCCGGTAAATGCTTCACCATTCTCTGTGGCATTCGGTTCGAAAAAACGACTAAATGCCACAAAGTTTTTTTCTCCATAGGTACGACAATATCCCGACAAAAACGTATTAATACGCTGTTGCATGTCATCTTCAGTAGACAGATCAACCTGAGTAGCTTCTTGCACCGGCGGTTGCTCTATAGCAATTCGGGCCTTAATTTCTTGTTTCACTGTGTCGTATGTTGGCTCACCTTTTTCTTTATGCCTGGCTATGTGTTTACTTTCTATCGCCGCCACCTGTTGTGCAGAAGAATCATCTTTCTTCAGCACTGGAGATTTTGTGTTTTCCGTTGTGGAGCTCTCTACCTTCGTTTCAGGAGGTTGAGGAGTTGGCGTCTTTTTTACTTCCTCGGCAAGTTGGGTAATTGAAGACTTAACCTCAGCTTCCTTTGCAGGAACCTTAACCGGTATTGTGTCTATAACAATTTGAGCCTCAATCTCTTGTTTCACTGTGTCGTATGTTGTCGATACAGTGACTGGTTCAGTATTCTTGGCTATGTGCTTACTTGCACTCATTACCGATTCATGGTGTGCAGCAGGCTCATTTTTCTTCAGCGCTAAAGATTTTGTGGTTTTCGTTGTTGCAACTGTTTGTTTAGTCTTTTCCTCTCCAGCTTTTGAAATAGTTTTCGTTGAGGATAATTCTTTCTTAGCTTCCGAAGAAGGTTGAGGGGCTGGTGTCTTTTTTACTTTCTCAGCAAGTTGAGTGACCGGGGACTTACCCCCAGTTTCCTCCGCAGGGGCCTGTACCTGTTCCTGCGAAGGAAGTGCGACCTTCTTCTCCTGCTCTTCGGGAATGACCACTTTGGCGATTTCCGGCTCAGGCTGATTACTACTGATTTCTTCTGTAACCAGCACAGGTGCAGATTCTTTTTGTCTGGCGGCCTGTTGATCTTTTTCTTTGGTATCGGCAACCTTCATCTTTTCGGCAAAGGTCATTGCCACTGTCGGAGCACCAGCTAAAGACTTTTTATCTGGTGGAACAAATGCGGAGCCACTTCTCTGCAGCGTGGCAATCATCACTTTTTGAGAATATATCTGCGCGATCAGGGCGCAGACTAACACTGCAACCAGGATCAGGGCTAAAATCCACAATATAATTTTTTTGTTTATCCTGCAGGCAACGCTTTCTGTCTTTCCATAGTGCCAGGAAGGATCGGTACTGACCGGGATGGTCTCAGCCGATTCCTGATTTTTAGTGCTAGTTATGGCATGGTAGGCTTTGTTAATCTCAACAAATCTTTCCGTGTTATTTTCATCAGTATTTCCGGCCGTATCCGGATGATACTGGACTGTCAATTTACGATACGCATGCTTGACTTCGGCTAAACTGGCAGAAGGAGAAAGACCAAGGATTTCATAACTATCGTCCTGGTCATCAGACTGGAAAAGCTCGAGAATTCGGCCTACTTCCTGGAGAAAATAGGGGTATTGAACACCAGAGTCGACACATTCTTGTTGCAACCACTCAAGAGCCTCTTCCTTTCCCTCCCGACAAAGAGCCAGAATTTTTTTACAGGATTGGAGCATGCCGCCATTATCGGCGACAAAGGCGATGGTGTTCTCTGTAGAAGAATTCCGCGAAAGTTGCTTCAGCAATCGTGAGATATTGGTCTTGTCTTTTCCGGCAATCATGGTTTCGTTCCTGCAGAAGAATGTGTCGCCGCTGATTCACGTATCTGCAAATCATGAAGCTTGAGATTCGTATCTAAAATCGAGAAGCTCTCTCCTGTATCCTTTATTTTCAGATCACGAAGCCAGAGATCTCCAGCCAGGAGGTTATCAAGATGGTTACTGGGATCTCGACGCACTCGAACCTGGACGGCTTCACAATCTTCAGTGACATTGAACGCAAGAGTAAACGGGGTCCAGGGTTGGTTCTCGGCCATAATCTCCGTTTTGGCCGGCGGGATGTTGCATTTGTAGCCCACGACTTCCAGATAGGGACGTTTATCTGTGGTCAAATTCTTTGTTTTCAGCAATCCGCTAAGGCTGTATTTTTTGGCCGGCTTGAGAGGAACTATCTGCGACAGATTATGGAAGGCTATATTCTCGGTTCCTGAAAAATGGAGCCGCATGGTCTGAAACGTCTCCTTTTCATGGTTACTTTCAATCCGCCAGAGACTTCCTTTAGGCTTGTCCACTCGCCAACCAAAGGCTGTATTCATCGGCTCTTCCTGAAAAGTGCCATCATACAGCAGGGTCTTGGCATTAAAATATTTTTTCCAGATTGGTGTCGCTTGAGCTATTTTCCCATTGGAAATCAGGGAATTTAAAAATGCCAGAACCGCCTTTTTATGGTTACTGACCCCCATATTTTCAATATATGGCCAAAACACCAGGGCTGTATCAATCTGTTTTGTTTGTGACGCATAATTAAATAAATGCAGGATGTTCTGTGTGCCCATCCTGGTAAGAAGTTCCTGCGGATCCTCCCAAAGTGAAAATGCCATTTTCAAGGCGTTCTGTCTCTTACCCGGTATCTTTTCTATGACGTAAGCAAGATCACGAGACAGGATGTCAAGCCTGCCCAACTGATAGGCAAGCAAGGCCTTGTCCCAACGCCAGCGACGGATATCATTACTGAGTTGATCCACATATTCCAGGACAGCCTGACTCTCAGTTTTTTTGCCCTGATCATTATACAACTCTGCCAGCCCCAGCCAGGCAGGAATGAATAAAGGATTATAGATCAACGCCCGTTGAAACAGTCCTTCTGCCTGTACCGTATTCCCTTCGAGCAGGTGAAAACGTTTTGCATGCCAAGTAAGCAGATAAGGGCTGCGCAGAGACTCAAGAAGAGCCGCAGAACCGCTCGTGCTGGTATATTCCGTCTGTTCCTGTCGGGCAATGAAAAGCTGTAATACTGCCAAACCCACGAGTATAAGAAAACAGGCGGCACGAAAAATCCAGTGACCTTTATATGAGGAATATTCAGACACGCTTATTTGGCGTTCTCCTCGCCGTACGTATAATTATAGGCGTAATATTTATAACTGCCGTATGAGGTGAAGCCTTTCTTACGGCCCGACTTATTAATGATGGCACCAAGGATCCGGCCACCGACATTGACTACGGCTTTTCTGAAATGCTTAACACCTTCGCGGGGAGTTTCTCCTTCTACAGCAACAAGAATAACACCATCAACCATATGCGAGAGCACAAGAATCTCTGCAAAGCCCTGGTACGGAGGACCATCAAGAATGATGCGATCGTAATGCCGTGAGACGATGGCCAGGAGCTGCCGCATACGTTTAGAGCTCAACAACTCTGCCGGATTGGGCGGCAACGGACCGCTGCTGATATAATCGAGACCGGGAAATTCGGTGTGCGAGATCACATCGTCAAGTTTGGACATACCGCTCAACACATTGCTCAGACCCATTTTTTTTCTGGATGTCTGAAATATTTTATGCAGACTTGGTTTTCTCAGGTCAACATCGATAATCAGACACCTTTCCTCTTCTGCCAGATAGGAAAAAGCGGTATTCGTGGCCAAGGAACTCTTACCGGCTCCCGGCAAAATACTGGTCACAAGGATTGTCTTGGGCGGATTATCAGCAACAGAGAGGCGCACGGAGGTCATGGTTGTCCTGAAGGCTTCGGCAATCGGAGATCTTGGCTCAGAATAGAATTTCATGGCCATTACCCGACGTTTTTCATTCACTTCTTTATCATAAGGAATGAGACCCAGAACCGGGATATGGAAACGATCAGCCAACTCGTCCGGATTTTTTATGGTGTTGTCCAAGGCTTCAAGAGTAAAGGCAGTTCCTATTCCCAGCATCAGACCAAGAACAAGAGCCAGTAGCAGATTCTTGGCCACTTGCGGTTTAAAGGGAAAAAGCGGTGTCGTTGCTCGATCAATGATTTGAATATTGGTCACCGCAGCACCGACCGTTGCCTCTATTTCCTTGGAGCGCTGGAGGAGGCTCTGATAAATAGACTTGTTGGTATCTACCTCCCGCTCCAGAATTTTATATTGTGTTGATTTCTCTCCTAGTTCCAGCGCCTTCCCCTTTTGCAGCTCAGCGTTTGCCATTAAATATTGTTCGGTTTTCAGGGCTGTTTCATAATTATTTTTGATGGAGTTGATGATCTGTTGTTTTTCCTTGGTGATCCGGGACGAGATCTCAGCCATTTTCGCCTGCAACTGCTGCAGTTTAGGGTAGCCCGGCTTGAAGGTAACACTCAAATCCCTGTATTCTGCCTCGAGTGTCGAATATTGAGTCTTCAAACTCTGGATGAGCACATTGTTCACCACCTGATCCAGCGACTTTTCGTCAAGGGCCATGTTTTGTTTATACATAGCCTCTTTACTGATCCTATCGGAAGATGCCTTGGCTAATGCGTTGTTCACTTCCTCCAACTGCTTCATCACCAGATTATGTTCCGGATCTAATGAGACGATACCTATTTTCCTGGCGAATTCATTGAGCTGTAGTTCGGATTCCTCAAGTTTGATCTGCGCGCCCCTAATCTGCTTCTCCAGAAACTTACTGGCCGTCTTGGATGCATCCAGATTGCTGTCCATGTGCATCTGAATAAACTCATCCATAGCGGCATTCGTGACACTGGAAGCCAGGGCCGGATCAGGCGATTCAAATGTAATCTCAACCAACTCGCTATTTTTGACCGGGGCGACATTAAGTCTTTTGTGAAAAGCTCCCAGGATATTATAGGCCAAAAGCTGACTCTGGGCATCTTCCTGCAAGACGCTGATCTGATCTTGTGCCTGATCCGCTCGAATAAAATTTTTAATGGGGTCCAGGAACGACCTGGATTGATTGCCTTTTTTGGCAGCATTGGCTTGAGGATTAAATACCGGATTATTGGTCAGGTCAAGCTTGTCAATAACCCTGTTTGCCAATTGATTACTTTGCAGCAGATTCACCTGAGTTTGCTGAAACTCTCTCGTCTGCATGACATTTGACTCAAGATTATCGAATTTGGTTACCGATGAATTCTGAGCCGAAGCTCGGATTATTCCCTTCGCTTTGAACTGCGGTGTTGCCAGAAAGGTATAAAATGCAGCCAGGATAAAAACGATCAGGGTTACTGACAGAACTGCTGCTTTCCTGCGAATCAATGTATCCAGATAATCCCGCAGATCAATTTCATCCTGGAGTTCAGGAACTACCTCTCGAACCTCAACACTGGGAAGATGTTTTTGGGCATCTTCTCTGATCACCAGACTGTTATCCGCTTCAGAAAATTTTTCGTCTTTATTCTCTATCATTGTTTTTTTTATTGTTTAAAATTTCTAATTTTAACATTTTTTCTCGCGCAGAGACGAGGAGATCATTTCTTATCTATAAGTAGTTGTGCGGGGTTAATACAACACAGTTGTTCAACTATATCGGACCCAATATTTGTTTCTAACTCCAACCATTCTTCTTCTGTAGGTGGTTTACGTGAGTTGACACCGTGAGCATCAGAGGCAAGATAATGAACACAATTTTTTTCAATAAGATACAACGCGACATTCTTACTTTCAGAACCGAACTTACCGAGTAAGCTGCCAATATTGATCTGAATTCTCATACCTTGCTGAACATATTCGTCAAAAACGTTGGCCATTTCCCGTAATGCGGGAATTCTTTCAGGATGGGCCAGAATAATTTTTTGACCTTGTTTCAGCAGTTGATCAAGACAATGGAGAAGAGCCTCGGCCGAATCAGTGAAGGATGGCTCAAGCAAATAACAGGAACTTGCCCCCAGCGGTAACAAGGTGTCACTCTTCAGATGTTCCTGAAACTTTTTATGAAATGCAATTTCCATCCCTGGGAATATTGTCAGAGGAATATTATTGCTCTGCAGATAGCCCTGTAACTCGGTAATTTTCTCAACAATACGCTGGCAGGAAGCAGCCCAGGCGGTACCAGGGATATAATGCGGGGTAGCAATGATCTGCGTAATACCCAGATCGGTATAACATCGCGCCAGGGCAGCACTTTCTTCCAGATTTTTTGGTCCATCATCAATACCCGGAAGGATATGGGTATGGATATCTATAATGTTTGAGAATTTCAGAGACATCGAATGTATTTTAGTAATTAATAACGATAAAGATTTTTTCTCGCGCAGAGACGCGGAGGCGCTGAGAAAAGCTTTTTTTGTTTTTGTCCTTCTCTGCGTCTCTGCGCGAGGTCAGTCCTTTGCCGGCCGAAGAGTATCTTGTAGCGCATAAGAAATCAGCGCAACCAAAGTTACTGCATACAAGGCATTGGCTGGGAGCCGCCAGCCGAAATCTACCAGACCATGGATCAGAAAACCTAACAGTGAACAGAAAGCAGCACTCCCCACCAGTATCGACATTCTGCCCTCCTGGTGAATGGTCCGGCTTTTTTGAACCAGTTTTTTCCCTGCAAGAAGAATTCCGCTCAAGAGCCAGACTAAAAAAAGAAGCGCCATGGGCAAACCGATCTCTATGGCCAATTCGATATAGTCGTTATGCACTCTATCAAACAAAAGATTTTCTGGAAATCCTTTCAGATATACTCCAGACAACAATTTGAAAGAACCAAGTCCAATACCAGTCAACCAGTGATCAAACAACAGGGGAAGACTGGAGAGATAGATATGAAGTCGATTCAAACCAGAAGAGTCGATGGTGGAGAACCTGTTAATAACGCCGTCTATCCCTAACAGCGAACCGTAACCTGCAAGAAAAAAAATCAATAATAGAGTCAATATCAGCTTTATCTTGCGCGAACAGGGCATAAAGATATTAAGAAAAACAATGAGCAATAACATTGTCAGTATCCCGCCCCGGGAGAATGAGAACACAACGGCGAGAATCATAATCCCAGCAGAGAAAAAGAACAAAGGAACCTGAATATTCAGCTGCGATAAAAACAAAAATAAAGTTTTGAATGTGCCTTTTCTGGTCTTTTTTTCCGTCATATCCTTTAAAGAATTAAGAAAGAGTATTCCTCCCGCCAGAGCCAGAGGCCAGCACATATTCAGCAAAGAAGCATATTGATTTTTATAAATAATAGTGCCATGTGCTGCCCCTTTACTTGTTACGGGTAACCACAAAATTCCCATATGCGGATTCATTACCTGCAGCAATCCATAAAGTCCTTCAAATAAGCCGACACCTGCAATCACGTAAAGTAATCCTGAAACCATTTTTTTGTTTCTTCTCAGCAGTGTTGTAAGGACGAGATAATAGAGGAGCAGAGAAAAGACAAAAATTGTCTCGCGCAAGCCGGCAATGCCATTATCACTTAAAGAAGCAGTGGTCACACTGGTCTGCGCCAGGGTATTAACCATAGCAATCCTGGCTGCCCGGACAGGGGAGAGAAGCGAAACAACCGACAATGGCAAGGGAAGTGACTGCAGGGCAGTATAAACAATGAGGACAAGAGGGACAATCAACCAGTACCGGGGCCCATCGGTCCACGACAATTCCGGTAGGGCATAGAGAAACCAGCCTCCAAGCCCAACCAGAATCAGGAGAGTATAGACACCTTGAACAATGGGATGGACAGCACCAAAGATTAAGGGAAGTGTGGCCAGAAGGAAAAAAACCAGTGATTGTGCTAATTTTTCCGGTTGTAGTAACCTGTTTACGAGCTGAAGAGATACTACAGGTAACATTATTTCGTTGGGTCCTTGAAACTCACACCTGTTCCCAAAAAGCCAATGGTGAAACCTGAACCAGAGAAAAGGGTCCCACTGGTACTGGACTCGGCAAAGATAATATCCTGATCCTTGATTAAAAGGCTATCACCAACTCCACCCTGAAGGTCATTAAAGCTCAAGCTCAGCACTTGCCGTTCCTTACCGTTTTCAACACGACGGATGAGTTTAATTTTATCACTATCCGCATACCCTGCCAAGCCACCGGCAAGAGTGATGACTTCAGTAATGGTCATACCGTTTCTCAGAGGATAGGTTCCGGGTTTACGTACCGCCCCATCAACAAAACACTGGCCGGTTTCCGGAATAAAAACGACATCCCCACCCATGACCACGATGTTCTGCTCCATATTTCCCCTTCTGACAAGCTCGTCCAGGTCTATGAAATAATTTACATTTTTTTTGGTTTTTTCATCAAAGCGGGTAATATATGCTGCCGATCCTGCTTTCTCTGACAGACCTTCGGCAATGGCAATAACATCAAGAAGTTTTCTTTTAGAGACGTAGTCGTATGTCCCCGGCTTTTTGAATGAACCAACCAAGGTTATTTGTTTGCTGACATGCTCTTTAATATAGATGGAAACATGAGGATCCTGCAGATATTTAACCTTAAGCTCTGCCTCAATTTTTGTTTCTGCTTCGGCAGCGGTAAGGTTACGCACATCAACATTACCGAGAAGTGGTAAACTGATAATCCCTCTCGAGGATACACGTACCTCAGCATTCAAATCTTGAGTTTCAAACACTGTAACCTGAAGGAGATCTCCGGGCCCCAGAAGATAATCCCCGATATCGTCTGTTGCCAGGATCGCAGCTGATGGTTTTTGTATATTCCTCTCTGTCGCGGCCTTGGCATTTTCTATGTTTTGGCTGACTTGCTGAAACTGTTTGAGGTCGGTATTAGCCTCAAATTGTTCCTCAGCACATCCGCAGAGAAAGAGACCAACAAAAATAAATAATAGAAAACGAACCATTCCAGTCGATGACATTGGTATCCCAGTACAACTAGTTAAGAATTGAGATTCTACACTTACTTTTCTTGTACAAAAACGAAGAGGGTTGCCAAAAAAATCAGCAACCCTCTTTTTCACAACACCACTCTCTTAAGCCTAAATGCTTGGACTAGGCGTTGGTGCAGGACGTGGAGTTGGAGTTGGAGTTACAGCTGCCGGAGGTGGCGAATTTGGTGCAGGATTGTCATTGTCGGGTTGCATCAATGCCATTGTTGTCCCCCCCGCCAAGACCAATCCACCAGCTACAAACACACCAGGTGTAAAGACACCAGAACTCGCTCCAGCACCAAGAGTGTCTCCAATTGCGGCCAATACAATTTTTTCATTAACGCCAACAGCCTTCATGCCGTCTGCCGTCGCAAAAACCAAACGTCCTTCCTTGACGCTGATTTCAGTTTTACCGTCTGCATTTACCTGAACAGTTCCACGCACAACAGGGTTGCTTGCCGCGTTAAAAACTATTTCAGCAACACTATACACCCCTTCCGGAGTATGAAAGGCGATCTTACGGGCCTTGTCAGTGATAACATAATCAACACTGCCTTCACGCAAAAACAATCTGAAGGTATCTGATTCATTTTTGATGGCAAATTTTGCCTGATCAGCAGCTACAAGGGAGATTCCTTCTGACTTGATCATACATTTACCATCACAGACCAACATGGACTCATCTTTAAGGGGATTCTGGCCGGAAAGCTTATCAACCAGTTGCTCACCCTTCATAACAGAAAAATCCCCCTGGCCAATACTTCCACCCAGGGCGGCAAATGCTGCAGTGCTTACCATTCCAAAACCTAACACGAGACACAGCGACACATTTATCAACCTTATTTTCATACACCCTCCTCCCTCATTCATTGAATATAAGCCCTATCGGCAGGGCGCAGCTTTGACCAAAACGCCCATAAAAAGCGGATAAAATATTAAATTTTTTACAAAAAAAATAGAATCCATAAGAATACGACTCTTCCCACAGTTTAGACACAAACAATAAACGACACGTTATTTTTTTATATTACTGCCAATTAACCGACAATAATATAAAAAAAAGACTTTTTTTTTAAAAAAACTCCTTGCTGTCTGGAAAAAGTGCAAGATCAGTCGATTTTGGTTTGAGATCGGCTCTCTCTAAAGGACCTCAGGACCCACGCACTTCATCAACATGCCAACGCGCTTGAGCCCTGCTCAAGCAACCCTTACTCTCGGAGTCTTTCGGAGTCTTCATTAGCTGCGATTCGGGATTCGGATCATCTCTTCTCTCTGGACGGGGACACCTGCTTAACGCGGGCTGAAGTTGGACCGCCATGCCGGACAAACGAAAAAAGGGTTAAGCAAAAAAAAAATCGCTTAACCCTTTAAATTCAGTGGTGCCGGGTCCAGGAATCGAACCAGGGACACACGGATTTTCAGTCCGTTGCTCTACCGACTGAGCTAACCCGGCACATCATTAACAACGGTGGTTAATTACACGACATTTTTTTTCTTGTCAATATGTTTCTCTTTCCATCCAACAATCATCTCCACGCAGAGTCCTTGCCCCCTAAGCATGTGAGACTCTTCCTGAGTTCTTCCATTACTTATCGGATGCCCTCTGGAAAACAATAACTCCCTTCCTGACCTTTTCGGGATTTCCAGTACAAGATAAGATTATGATTTGACGACAACGACTTAATCCAGTGAGAGTGAAAGATCGGCAAGATCGTCAGGGCTTTTCTTCTGCAATGCGTCGTTCCCTGCACCCACGTCTCCCAGATCAAGGTCAAAGTCCAAGTCATCATCGGCGGGAAGAGAAGACGATTGCTGAGGAGGAGCTGCAACTTCCAAGGCATCAGAAAGATCCAGACCACCGAGGGAGAGAGAGTCAAGGTCATCCTCCTCAGCTGAGGGGGCTGACTCACTTTCTTTCTCACCGCCAAAGGACAGATCCAGATCATCTAAATCAAAGTCAATATCAAGGTTACTCGCCTCCTCAGCTTTAGCGGCAGCCGGACGCGCAAGATCAGAAATATCGGCCAACCCTTCCGGGATTACAAGCGGTACAGGCCGCGCCGTCTGTGCTGCTTGTACCGTTTGAACATTAATCGGCACATCTTCAAAACGGCTGGTGTCTAATAACAAGTCGTCTTCATCCAAAGACAGGTCATTATCTTTAGTATCAGCATTAAATTCAATTTCAAAATCATCGTCAAGGGAGGTCTCACTGGTGCCTGACGACTGCATATCGTCCGTCATCACAACTTCATGACTATCAGCCTCGCTATCCTCAAAGTCGATCACCTCCTCATCCTCGACTGCCAGTAGATCCAGATCGGGATCAAGGACATCAACCATATCCATATCCTCTCCATGCCCACTACTGACATCCATTTCAGAAGAAAATTGCAGAAAAAGAGGGACAACAACGTCATATGTTGTTCCCTTTAAGTCACCATCAGCCATTGGCTTATGACATTTCCGACAACTCTCCTGATGATCAAACGAGATATATCCACATTTAGAACAACGCATAATCACTTTTCCTTTCTAAAAAGAGCTCTACTCTTCAAAAATTCCCTTTCACTATTGACCATCCAAGTTGAAGCCTTCAACAAGTTTCATTCAGTATTGCACATTCACCCCTTGAGAATCAAGAAATAATTCAAGGAATCCAATCCATACCGATATCACACGATGGGGCCGAATGGGTGAGGGCACCAATGGAAACAATATCCACCCCGCTTCGGGCCACAGCCAGCACCAACTCAAGGGTAACACCACCCGAAGCCTCAACCAGAACCCGATGGTCAATGAGGCGAACCGCCTCCTGCATGGTGGCAGGATTCATATTATCCAGCATG
>JAQVER010000044.1 GCA_028697885.1 Desulfocapsaceae bacterium | reverse complement strand
ATTGCCACTGGCAAGGGGTTTGAGGTGGCGCACCCTCCTGACTATGAGGTTCTCATTGATCCTGATCTGCGCTTTTTGGTGCGCAAGGGGGTGATGCAGCTGAACGGCAAGGTGTTGATTCCCAAAGCTTCTATAACCATCACAGATGTTGATAGCTCGGTGACTGCCTCTCGTGATGTCATCTTGGTTGACGGTGGGAAAGAGAGCGAAAAAAAAGATCTGCCCCTGAACACCTCGGTGATCGTAGATCTTGGGCCGGATGTCGCCATTGATGCCTTTGGTCTGAAGGGGCGGCTTCAGGGAAGTGTGACGGTGAATGATGCGCCCGGTCTTCCCTTGACCGGTAAAGGGAGTCTTGCCGTGCACGATGGTATCTTTGTTGTCAGGGATCGCGCCCTCGATATTTCCCGAGGACGGTTTTTTTTCCTGGGTGGTCCCCTGGATAATCCGGGTATTGATGTTCTGGCCCAGAAAAAAAACAAAAACAAGACAGTGGGGGTGATCGCCTCGGGGACCGTGAATGATATGGATCTGAAACTTTTTTCTGATCCTCCCATGGCCGAGAGCGAGATCCTGACTGAGCTGCTGGCTGGCCGGTCTTATTCTGGAATCAGTCATCAGGTGGGAAGCATGGTGGGGGCTGTGGCCTCAGGTATTGGATTTGAGGAGGGCGGAGCATTTGTGGAAAATATTCTTTCTCGCCTGCAAGATCAGTTTGCGCTGAATGATATTTATGTGGAAAGTGGTGCAGACTCCTCAGATGTATCATTGATGATAGGGAAGGAGTTGTCTAAGGATCTCTATGTCAGTTATGGGTATGACCCGTTTACCTCTGCTGGGATGTTTAAAGCCAGATATGATTTATGGAAGGGGTTTTCTGTGGAGACAGAGGTCGGTGCTGATAAGAGCGGAGCTGATTTGCTCTGGTCTATTGAGAAATAACTATATATAAAAGGAGGCAATGATGAAAGTTGTAGCATTCAGTGGCAGTGCCAGAAAAGATGGGAATACCGCGCTTCTGCTCAAGACCGTTCTTGCTGAGCTTGAGGATGCAGGTGTTGAGACGGAGCTAGTACAGCTTGCAGGTCAGGAGCTTCGTGGCTGTATTGCCTGTTATGAGTGTTTCAAGAATAAGGACGGCTACTGTGCTGTAAAGAAGGATTGCATCAATGACTGTCTTGATAAGATGAAAGGAGCAGACGCTATTCTGCTTGGCTCACCTACCTACTTTGCCGATGTCTCCCCGGAGATGAAAGCGTTGATGGATCGTTGCGGCATGGTCAGCCGGGCAAACGGAGATCTTTTTAAAAGGAAACTTGGCGCGGCTGTTGTTGCCGCCAGGCGGGCAGGTGCCATTCATGTCTTTGATTCCATGAATCATTTTTTTCTCATTGGCCAGATGATCGTGGTCGGTTCTAATTATTGGAACATCGGGATGGGGCGTGAAAAAGAAGAGGTGGCCAAGGATGAGGAAGGAATGCAGACCATGCGCGTTCTGGGACAGAACATGGCCTGGCTGCTGAAAAAGCTAGAGAAATAATAACAAGAAACGGGTGGAAAGGGAGCAAGAGTGGTCAAGGAAGGAAAGCAGGTAACCATTCTGGTGGTGGATGATGAACAGGTGCATCGCTATATGCTCTGTTCCATGTTCAGGGAATGGGGTTGGCGGTGCGTGGAGGCCGATGATGGCCGTACTGCAGTTGAAGCCGTGGAAAAGTCCGACTTTGATGCGGTGCTCATGGATGTGCGTATGGCCAGGATGGATGGAATGGAGGCCTTTACCCGGATCCATGCCCTGAAACCCGCCCTGCCGGTGGTGATTATGACCGCTTATTCCTCGGTGGATGATGCCGTTGAGGCGATTAAGCACGGAGCCCATGATTATCTGACCAAGCCCCTTGATTTCGACCGTCTGCGTCTGACCTTGACCCGGGCCTTGGATCATCATCAGGTGGCGGAAAAACGACAACAGGTGCAGGCCGGTGAGCACAAAGGGCATCCTTTGCGCAGTTCTATTATCGGAAATTCTCCACCCATACAGGAACTGCTGGAAATGATTTCCTATGTGGCTGCCACTGAGGCCACAGTTTTAATTACCGGTGAGTCGGGAACGGGCAAGGAACTTGTTGCAGCCGAGTTGCATACCAACAGTGACCGGCATGACGGGCCTTTTGTCAAGGTCAACTGTGCGGCCTTGGCCGACACCCTGCTGGAGTCTGAACTCTTTGGCCATGAAAAGGGGGCCTTTACCGGCGCTGACCGGCGGCGGGAAGGAAAGTTTGTCCAGGCGGATGGGGGCACGCTCTTTCTCGACGAAATAGGCGAGACGACCCAGGCCATGCAGGTCAAGTTGCTGCGGGTCCTGCAGGAACATGAGCTGCAAAGGGTGGGCGGGGAGGAGACCCTCAAGGTGGATGTGCGGATCCTGGCGGCCACCAATCGTGATCTGGCCTTCGAGGTGAAGACGGGGAATTTTCGGGAGGATCTTTATTATCGTTTGAATGTGGTGACACTGGCCGTGCCGCCCCTGCGGGCGCGAAGGGGAGATATCCCCTTGCTGGTTGATTATTTCGTCCGGAAATTTGCCGAGAAGAACCGCCGGACAGTGGATTCGGTCACCCCCAGGTGTATGGAGTTGCTTGTCAGTTATGGCTGGCCCGGCAATGTGCGGGAACTTGAAAATGCCATTGAACGTGGGGTGATCCTCATGCGCGGTGAGCAACTCAGTGAAAAAAGTCTTCCTTTGCCCATTCAGAAGCAGGAAGGGGAAATTGCTGCTCCCTCTTCATTGCAGGAAGCAGAAAGGGTTCTGATTCTTCAGACCCTGGAAGAAACCGGCGGCAACAAGAGTGAAGCGGCCAGACGTCTTGGCATTACCAGAAAGACCCTGCAGAATAAATTACAAAGATATGATTTGAATTTTAAGTTTTAAGTGGTAAGTTTTTTGACTTGGTTCCAAGTATAATTGGTCATGCGTTAATTTTTATTCAGGAGTTTGTTCAATGAGAACAGATATAGTGCACAAAGGTGCCGGAGAACTGACATACGAGATCAGGAATATCGTTAATGTCGGGATGAAGTTGCAGAAACTGGGGTTGACCACCAATTGGGAGAATATTGGTGACCCCATTGCCAAAGGCGAACAGATCCCCTTGTGGATGAAGGAGATTGTGGCTGAGGCAGTGATGGATAACGCGACCTATGGCTATTGCCCTACCAAGGGTGTGTTGTCCACCCGTGAGTTTATCGCGGCCGAGACCAATAAACGGGGCGGAGCCCAGATTGATCCCGAGGATATTATCTTCTTTAATGGTCTAGGTGATGCCATTGCCAAGATCTTCGGTTTTTTGAGAAGTACGGCCCGGGTGCTGGTGCCGACCCCCAGTTACACCACGCATTCTTCTGCCGAGGCAGCGCACGCCGGTGACAAGCCCCTGACCTATATCCTTGATCCGAATCATCACTGGTACCCTGATCTCGATGACCTGGAGAAAAGTGTCAAGTACAATCCGGCAGTGGCCGGCATTCTGATTATTAACCCTGACAACCCGACAGGTGCGGTGTATCCCCGGGAGATCCTTGAGGCCATTGTCGAGATTGCCCATCGCTACGATCTGTTTATTATCTGCGACGAGGTCTATCACCATATCGTCTATAATGGAACATCCACGCCGTCCCTTTCCGATGTGATCGGAGATGTCCCGGCCATTGCCATGCGTGGTATCTCCAAGGAGATGCCCTGGCCCGGTTCACGTTGTGGTTGGATAGAGGTTTATAACGGCGACAAGGACCCCATGTTCGCCAAGTATATCCAGTCCATTCTTAATGCCAAGATGGTCGAGGTCTGCTCCACAACCTTGCCCCAGGTGGTTTATCCCAAAGTAGTGACCCATCCAGCCTATCAGGGCTATCTGGAAGAGAGGATCAACCGTTATGAAAAGTTTTCCAACATCGCTTATGAGAGTCTGAAGGATGTCAAAGGAGTGTTGGTCAACCGTCCGAACGGCGCCTTTTACATGAGTGTCTGTTTTGAAGAAGGAATCCTGAATCACCGACAGACTCTGCCCATTGAAAACAATGAGATCCGCAAGCTGGTAGAATCGCTGGTTGCCGTTCCTGGTGCCTCTGTAGATAAACGTTTTGTCTATTATCTACTTGGTGCCACCGGGGTTTGTGTGGTGCCGTTGACCTCATTTGCCACGGAACTCCAAGGCTTTCGCATCACCTTGCTGGAACGTGATGAACAGAAGTTTATCAAGATTTTTCAGACTATTGCCAATTCTATTACCCAGTATTTGAATAGCTGATGCAGCTGCAAAAAGGCCCAAATACTTCGTTGTACTAATCCTTCGTCACTGTAGCGTATTTTACTGTACGCCTTATTCCTTAGGATTAGTACGCTTTGTCTTTGGGCCTTTGCGCTTAGTATCCATCGTTTTAGATGATTGTGATGCAGTGGCGGATAAAAAAATATTACGGAGGGAGCAACTATCGCTAATGTCAGCGGCAATACCAGCGGTCTGAAAAAAAATCAGCTGGCCGCCCTTGAACGGCTGGCCAACAAACGGGTGGCCAGGGAACAGATCATCTCGCCGGAGATGGCCAAGGCCTTATGTCAGCTTTCTTTTGAGATCAATCGGCAGGTCGGGATTTTAGTCCACCGTTCAGGCAAAGTGGAACAGATTGTGGTTGGTGATTTCAAGGGAATCATGATCCCCCGCTTGGGATCGGTCCGGAGTGCCGGTGGCCGTTTGAAAGGGCTGCGTCTGATTCATACCCATCTGGCAGGAGAGGAGATCAGCGATGAAGATCTGATGGATCTTCTCTTCCTGCGTCTCGATCTGCTCTCTGTCTTGAAAATCACTCCGGATGGCCTGCCGGAGCGACTCTACTCCGCCCATCTTCTACCGGTGGCCTCAGAAGGAAAAAACTGGGCTTTTCTTGCGCCGGTTCACCCGGCTGGTCAGACGGATTCCTTTAGCGATTTCATTGCTGCCCTTGAAAGCGAGTTTGCCCGTCAGCAAACCACGACCGCTGTTGATAAGGGTCAGGATCGGGCGATCCTGGTCAGTGTGAGTACCGAGTCTCAGCTTCAGGCCGAGGAATCTTTGGCCGAACTTGCCGAACTGACCCGTTCTGATAATATTCTGGTCCTTGATACCGTGCTCCAGAGGAGCAGGAAGGTAAATCACCGTTTGATTATAGGGAAAGGAAAGCTTGCTGAGATCATGATCCGAGCCCTGCAACTGGATGCCAACCTCTTCATCTTCAATCAGGAGCTCAATCCTTCCCAAATCCGCTCGATCACCGATTATACCGAGATGCGGGTGATCGACCGCACTCAGTTGATCCTTGATATCTTTGCCCATCGGGCCTTGAGTCGTGAAGGGCGGTTGCAGGTGGAGATGGCGCAGTTGAAATATATGCTGCCCCGTCTCTCTTCGCGTGATGATGCGCTCTCCCGTTTGAGTGGCGGGATCGGCACCCGAGGTCCTGGCGAGACCAAGCTTGAGACCCACCGGCGGCGTATTGATGACCGGCTGGCCAGGCTGACCAAAGAGCTGGAACAGGTTGGAAAGGAGCGCTACCGTAGACGAGGCAGACGTCGGAAGAAGGAGCTGCCGGTACTCTCTTTGGTCGGTTATACTAATGCTGGCAAGTCAACATTGCTCAATACCTTGACCAACAGCGATATCACAGCCGAAGACAAACTCTTTGCCACTCTTGATCCCACCAGCCGCAGGCTCCGCTTTCCCCATGAAATGGAGGTGGTGGTCACCGATACGGTGGGATTTATCCGTCATCTGCCCGCTGACTTGTTGCAGGCCTTTGCTGCCACACTTGAGGAACTACAGGAGGCGGATCTTCTGGTTCATGTTATTGACCTGTCCAATCCCTGCTTTCGGGAGCAGATGCAGGTGGTGGAGGATCTGCTGCGGAAACTGGAGCTGGAGGATATTCCTTGCCTTAAAGTCTTTAATAAGATTGATAGGGAGGGAGTGGGCGAACAGCTCCTGGCTGAGGCCAGACGGGAAGGGGTAGTGATCAGCGCTCTTGACGCCAGGACATTTGGACCTTTTCTGGAACAGGCCGAAAAGTTGATGGGGAAGATTCTAAGCTAAGACTGGGTCAGGGGAAGAGATAAAAGCGGAGTCCCTGTTCAAGGGGTTCATCGTCGGCAAATCGGCAGCCTATGATATTGCCGGCAACCGATTGAATGATGGCGTGTTTTGTGATTTTGGTCTGTTTCCGGTCGTCGAGAGTGAAGCTGATTTGCGCATGCTGGCCAACCTCAATGGCATGATCGCCCGGGGTTGTGAATTGCAGACCACCACAAGACAGGTTGGTGATCAGCATATAACCATTTCCAGAAGCAGGTGCCTGCATGTTATAACTGCCAGTCAGTTTGGTCTTCTTCCACTGTTTGTCGTCAACTTCTGAAACCCGTGTTTTATATGTTCCAGGTAAAGCAGTTTCTTTTCGGTAATTCTTGCGAAAATCAAGGCTGACTGGAAAAGAGTGACCACAGGTGCAACGCGCTGTGATAGTGTGTCGGGTTGTGCGGAATTTACCAACTCCAACTGTTTTGGCGAGCTGACATTTAGGGCAGTTGATGGTTGCTGTATCGTCTGGTTTGACAAAAACTCTTTGAATGTTTTCTGATGTCATATCGATATTGCTTATTATTTGTGCCAATATCTACTGTATTGTTCAACAGGAGCGAACTCTCAGCAAACAAAAAATATAGTTTAGTAGGCAGGCTGGAACATGCCGTTTATTCCAGCCGATTAATCATAGATAATCGTTGTATAGTTCTCCAGCAGTTTTTCCGTTTCCGGGTCAAGATCACTGGCCACTTCGTGGATCTGATATTCCCGTTTACATCCTGTGCAGCGCAGTCGTATTCGTCTGCATGCACGCAGAACTTCGAGCTTATTGTTACATTCCCGGCATTGCATACGGTTTAGCTGAGCAGCTCCTCCCTGGTGAAGATGGATTCAAGGGTGTAGCCCGCATCAGCCAAGGTCTGGACGCCCCCTTCCTGCCGTTCAACCACAGTAATGACTGCACCGACCTTAAATCCTTGGGCCTCAACCCGTTCGATGACCTGCAGCAGGGTGCCGCCGGTGGTTACCACGTCTTCGAGGAGGGCGACCCGGCATCCTGCCGGCATATTTTTCAGCCCTTCAATGTAATTTCCGGTACCGTGACCCTTGGCTTCCTTGCGGACGATAAAGGCAGGAATAGGATTTTTCTCAAGAAAGCTGACCAGGGAGACAGCGGTGACCAGTGGATCAGCGCCGAGGGTCATGCCGCCTACCGCTTGAATGGGTTCCTTTTGTTTCATGATCAGCTCGAGGATCAGTTTGCCGCAGAGGTAGGCACCTTCAGCCGACAAGGTAGTTTGTTTGCCATCAATGTAAAAATCTGAAGTCTTGCCGGAGGTGAGGGTAAATGAGCCCTGACGATATGATTTTTCAAGGAGTATTTCTTTGAGTCGTTGTCGATCATTCATGATGATTCACTTGGTATTTTTGATTTTGTGAGGATAGTTGTTTGTAATACATTTTTTAAAAATACTTGTTTTGTGAGGCTATTAAAAGAAAAAACTCGCATTAATGAAAAATGTCATGTTAATCTGAATAGTAAAATCGGTATTTTATCGTATTATTATGAACAGGTTATCCGTATCTTTAAACATTGTCTTTTTACTTTATTTCTGCGGTGTTTGGAGAATGTTATTTCTGTAATATCAGCTAGGTGCTATTTGATAAGTATGTTCTTCCGTGCGACTATAGTAAAATGTTTTGTAGGCTTTGCCCAGGAAATGAATATCCTGACTTTTAAAGTTATTCTTCTTCCATAACATTATGGAGTAAATTATGTGCGGAATTGTTGGCTATGTCGGGGCGAGGCGGGTTGTTCCGGTGGTGCTTGAGGGGTTGCGACGTCTTGAATATCGAGGGTATGACTCAGCGGGGATCGTTTATCTGCAGGATGGACGGTTAGTTAAGTATCGGGCTGCCGGGAAGCTCTCCAGCCTGGAAGCGATTATCGATGAGGCCATTGTGGCCCCATCCCATATTGGTCTTGGTCATACCCGCTGGGCGACACATGGTGCTCCGACCACTGAAAACGCCCATCCTCACACTGATTGCAGTGGCAATCTGGTGGTGGTTCATAATGGGATTATTGAAAATTATCATTCTCTGCGCGAGGGGCTTCTGGCCAAGGGGCATCATTTCAGTTCAGAGACCGATACGGAGGTACTGGCCCATCTGATTGAAGAACATCTGGCCAGTGATGATCTGATAGCGGCGGTCCGCAAGGCCCTTGAGCGGGTGGAGGGGTCGTATGCTCTGGCGGTTTTGTGGACCGGAAAGCCCGACACCCTTATTGCCGTACGCAATCATAGCCCGCTGGTCCTTGGCGTTGATGATGAAAATGGTTCTTTTCTGGCCTCGGACATTCCGGCTTTTCTTCCCTTTACCAAGCAGGTTATTTTTCTTGAGGATCTTGAGATGGCAGTGCTGACTACTGCCGGACGGACTTTTTATTCTCTGCAGACAGGAAAAGAAATCAGCAAGGAAGTCAAAACTATTGAGTGGACTGCTGCCATGGCGGAGAAGGGTGGCTATCGTCATTTCATGCTTAAGGAGATCTTTGAGCAGCCTCAGGCCATTATTAATACGGTTAGTGGCCGGATCAATCTGGAAACCGGCGCGATTGAACTGCCGGAGATTCATTTGGGAGCGGACGATCTGCAGAAAATCGACCGGATCTTTCTGGTGGCCTGTGGAACATCCTGGCATGCGGCTTTGGTGGCTAAGTACTGGATTGAACGCTGGGCTCTGATTCCGGTGGAGGTTGATATCGCCTCTGAGTTTCGCTACCGTAAGCTTTTGATCAATGAACGGGTCCTTACCATTGCCATTTCCCAGTCCGGTGAAACAGCAGATACCCTGGCAGGGATCCGTCTGGCCAAAAAATTGGGGTCAAAGATTATCACCATCTGCAATGTGGTTGGTTCCACCATGACCCGGGAGGCGGATGGAACGGTCTATACCCACGCCGGCCCAGAGATCGGAGTGGCCTCCACCAAGGCCTTTATCTCGCAGCTGGCGGCCCTCTTTCTCTTTACCCTCTATTTAGGTGAGCAGAAAAAGACCATTAGCGCAAAAAAGAGCCGGGAACTGGGACAGGCCCTTATCGGGATCGCAGCCGTTATTGAGGTGGAACTGCCCCGCTTGCAGGAGGAGATCAGGGAACTTGTGGACAGCTATTATGACTGTCGCGATTTTCTTTTTATCGGTCGTGGCTTGAATTTCCCCATTGCCCTGGAAGGTGCCTTGAAGTTGAAGGAGATCTCTTATATCCATGCGGAAGGCTATGCCTCGGGCGAACTCAAGCATGGGCCTATTGCCCTGATTGATAAGGAGATGCCCATCCTGGCCCTTGTCCCCCAGGATGCAGTGTATCAGAAATCGATCTCCAATGTGGAGGAAATCAAGGCCCGGGCCGGGCGTCTGATTTTGTTGGGAACTGAAGGAGACAGCCATCTGCAGGCTATCACCGAAGATGTCATCTACCTGCCCCTGGTGCATGAGGAGATGAATCCCATTTTGTATACCATTCCGGCCCAGCTTCTTGCGTATGAGATTGCTACTAGGCGCGGTTGTGACGTGGATCAGCCACGGAATCTGGCGAAAAGTGTGACGGTGGAGTAAATGGTAAATTTTTTATGCTGACAATCGGACTGGAAAATCTCCTGGCGGCTTCGTCCTCAGATCTTACCGGAAAGCGGCTGGGGCTTCTTTCCAACCAGGCATCCACTGACCGGAATCTTGTGCATGCAAGGGTGCTGCTGCAACAGAGATTCGGCTCCCGGTTGACCTGTCTCTTTTCACCCCAGCATGGATTCTTCTGTGAGAAGCAGGACAATATGATCGAATCTGGTCATGAGATTGACCGGTCGACCGGGCTGCCGCTTTTCAGCCTCTATGGGGAAAGCCGCAGGCCCTCGAGAGCCATGTTTGATCATCTGGACGTCCTGCTCATTGATCTGGTGGATGTGGGAACCAGAGTCTATACCTTCCTCTACACCATGGCCTATTGTCTGGAAGCAGCTGCTGAGTTTGGAAAGAAGGTTGTGGTTCTCGATCGTCCCAATCCCGTGGGCGGTAGAGAGGTTGAAGGCAATATTCTGGAACAGGAGTATAGCTCTTTTGTTGGACTGTACCCCCTGCCCATGCGTCATGGTCTGACTTTTGGTGAGCTGGCCTTGCTGCTGAATCAGGAGTTCGGCCTGGGTGCCGATCTGCAAGTGGTTCCCATGCAAGGGTGGAAGCGGTCTATGCTCTTCAGGGATACCGGGTTTCCCTGGGTTTTTCCCTCTCCCAATATGCCAACGCCGGAAACGGCCCTGGTCTATCCTGGGCAGGTGATCTGGGAGGGAACCAATGTCTCGGAGGGAAGGGGAACCACTCTGCCTTTTGAGCTGGTCGGGGCTCCCTTCTGGGAGCATGAGCCTATATTGAAGGCCTTGGAGCAGACAGAACTGCCAGGCTGTTTTTTGAGGCCGCTGGTTTTTGAACCGACCTCCGGCAAGTGGGCAGGTAAAGCCTGTGTCGGTTTTCATCTCCATGTGACCGACACCTCTGCATTTCTGCCTTACCGGACCTCTCTGGCCTTGTTTCAGGCGGTCTTTCGGCTTTATCCAGGTGATTTTTCATATAAAGAGCCGCCCTATGAATATGAATATGAACGACTTCCCATGGATCTGATCCTAGGGGACCAGAAGGTGCGTCAGGAACTTGAGGACGGTCTACCCATTAGTGAGATTGAGGCAGAATGGCAGGAAAGGTTGCAGGAGTTTAAGTTGTTGCGCAGGAAATATTTTCTTTATCCGGAAGAATCTCCGGCATGGCAAACAGAATTATAAAGGATAACAGGGTGGATAAAAGGATGGGGGGGATGGTGAAAAGTGTTGCTTTACGGCAGTTGGCACAGTTGGTAGAGGGAGAACTGGCAGGTGATGGAGATGTTCAGATCCATGATCTTGACGCCCTGGAGACGGCTGGCGTTGGGAAAATCAGTTTTCTGGCGCAGGCAAAGGATGCAGCATCTCTGCTGAAGAGTAAGGCCTCAGCGGTAATCGTGCCCATGGCTATTGAGACAGCACCCATGCCCATTATCCGGGTACGTGATCCATATCTGGCCGCAGCCCTCGTGCATACTTTTCTGCTCAAGACCCCTTTTCAGGCTGCCGGGGTGCATGCAAAAGCCCATGTGGGCGCTCAGACGGTCGTTCCGGATCAGATCTCCATTGCCCCCCTTGCGGTGATAGGTGAGAGAGTGCATCTTGGTCAGCGGGTGACCATTGAATCGGGCGTGGTGATCGGTGATGATGTGCAGATTGGCGATGATAGCCAAATTCTGGCTAATGTGACGGTGGGTCGTGGCTGCAGGATTGGCTGCCGGGTGACCATTCATCCTGGTGCGGTAATTGGCAGCGATGGCTACGGGTATGCTACGGATAGCAGGGGATATCACGTGAAACGGCCGCAGGTGGGGATCGTGCAGGTCGATGATGATGTGGAGATCGGAGCTAATACCTGTATTGATCGGGCCACCTTTGGTAAAACCTGGATTAAGAGCGGAGCCAAGATTGACAATCTGGTTCAGGTGGCCCATAATGTGGTGGTCGGTGAGAATTGTCTGCTCGTGGCCCAGGTGGGCATTGCCGGTTCAACAAGCCTGGGCCGTAATGTGGTGCTTGGGGGGCAGGCCGGGCTCTCCGGTCATATTCATCTGGAGGACGGGGTGATGGTGGCGGCTCAGGCAGGAATTCATAATAATCAGCCTAAGGGGGCGATAATTGGTGGTACCCCGGCCATGCCCATGAAGAAATTTGCCAGGGTGGTTGCCGCTCTGGGGCGATTGCCGGAAATAGTGAGCGAGTTGCGGCGCATGCGTAAAGAGATTGCGGCATTGCAAGATGCACAGCAGAATGTTCAAGAAGATCAAGCATGAAAGGAGAGATGATCATGTCTGAAACAGTCGTTCCTGAGAAAATAGATATTGTTGAGATATTAAGACTTTTGCCCCATCGCTACCCTTTTATCCTGGTAGATCGGATCTTGGCGATAACTCCGGAGAAGGATATCGTCGGGTTGAAGAATGTCACCATTAACGAACCATTCTTTCAGGGGCATTTCCCGGGAAGACCCGTCATGCCAGGTGTCTTGATCCTGGAGGGAATGGCCCAGGTTGGCGGGATATTAGCCTTTTATTCCGAGCCGGAGAATATCGGCAACAAGGTGCTCTATTTTGTGGGCATTGACAAGGCCCGTTTCCGGCAGCCTGTAACTCCGGGTGATCAGATTCATTTCAAGCTGGAACTCTTGAAGAGGCGGCGGGGGATCTGGCAGATGGCAGCTCATGCCTATGTCGAAGAAAAGCTTGTTGCCGAGGCCGAGTTGATGGCATCGTTTGGTTAGGGGGGGTAACGAAAGAACCATTACACTATTGATTATTTCGTTACGCAGAACACGGATGGATGAAAAATGGCCGGTCTTTAGCCGTTTACGAGATTACGTTAGGGGCTTAGTCAGACTTGCCGGGATCCTTTTATTCTGGCACGATTTGCCGGTCCCTAAGAAAAAATTATTCGATGACAATCTTGTAATCCTTGATTTTACTCAGCAGAGAAGGGTAGCTGAGTTCTAATAATTTTGAGGCCTGTAAACGATTACCCCCTGTCTCTTGCAAGGCCTTGGCGATTATCTTTTCTTCCATTACTTTTTGAGCTCTTTTCAGGGAAAATCCTGTGAAAAATTGTTCAAAGCATTCTGCTGGCGTTGTTTGAACAAGATGCGCCGGCAATTGATCCAAGCCAATGGTTTGATCCTCTGCCAGCACAATCCCTCTCTGAATTATATTTTCCAACTCCCGTACATTTCCAGGCCAGGTATGAGTCAGGAGCTTTTCCATGGCCTCAGCTGTTATTGAGGTAATACTCGTTCCGAGAGTTATGTTAAATTTTTTAATAAAGTGATTGCATAAGAGGGGAATGTCCTCCGGTCTCTCTCTTAAGGGGGGAATGTGTATGCTCAAAACATTGAGGCGGTAAAACAGATCTTCCCGGAATCTTCCCTGCCGCACCTCATCGTCAAGATTTCTGGCAGTCGCGGCCAGGATCCGCACATCGATCTGTTCAGTTTTATTGGCACCAACAGGTTTTATTTCCCCCTCCTGTAGGACCCGGAGGAGCTTTACCTGCATGTCCAAGGGAAGCTCACCTATCTCATCAAGGAAAAGCGTTCCTCCGTTTGCCTCGGCCAGGAGACCTTTCCGGGTTTTATCCGCCCCGGTAAAGGCCCCCTTTACATATCCGAAAAACTCACTCTCCAGTAAATTCTCTGGGATGCTGCCGCAGTTTACGGCAATAAAGGGCTGCTCGTTTCTCGGTGATGATGCGTAGATGCCTCTGGCTACCAGCTCTTTGCCGGTTCCGGATTCACCGATTATCAGGACGGTCGTATTGTAAGGAGCAACTTTTCTGGCCAGAGTGAACAGGGAATGCATGGACTTGCTGCTGGCCACCATCTTATCAAAACCATCACTTGCCTTGAACTCCTGTATCTGCTCTTTCAGCAGGCGATTTTCCTGTCTCAGGCTCTCTCTCTCTTCTGCTTTTTTCAGGGTGAGGAGAACCTCGTCGCTCTTGAAGGGTTTGGAAATAAAATCATAGGCCCCAGCTTTAATTGCTTCCATGGCCATATCTATGGTGCCGTACGCTGACATCATGATAACCGTCGATGTCTGGATCCTGTCTCCGGCTTCCTGCAGAAAGGTAATACCGTCCATACGCGGCATTTTGATATCACAGAGGATAAAATCGTAGTGTTTTCTGACGATTTTGTTCAGGGCATCCTGACCATCAACAGCAGTCTCTACACTATACCCATGGCGATTGACCATGGCCTGCAGCATGTGACGCATGTTCTCCTCGTCATCGACGATAAGCAATGTCTTGTTCTGTTCCATCATATCGAAAATATGAGTCCTGAAAGAGTTTCAACTAATTGGTTCAACCCTTCTCCAACAATGGGAGAAGCATGAATACCTTGGCGCCCTGCCCCTCTTTGCCTTCTATCTGCATCTGGCCGCCAAGGCCCTCAATAAGTGCATAGGATACAGAAAGGCCAAGACCGGTTCCTTTGCCTGGCTCTTTGGTGGTAAAGAATGGTTCAAACAGGCGGTCCTTGTCTGTGTCCTTGATTCCGATGCCGTTATCCTCTATCGTGATTTGAATGAAAGGTTTACCCGCGTCATTGGTCGTGTTGATAGTGGAGAAGCATATTCTTCCCTTATGTGGACCCTTGTATTCATTGATTGCATCAATTGCATTCAGCAGGCAGTTGAGAAAGACTTGATGTAAACTCTCACGATCAGCTGCAGCCCGATCCCACTCTGCATCAAGATGCAACTGAAACTCAAGTCCAGCCAATTTTTTCTGGGCCTGCAGCATGTCAATAAGTTCTTGAAGTAATGGATGGATTTCCGTACTTCCCGAATCATCGGTTCTGGCCCTGGAGAAATTGAGAAGTTGGTGAATCAGGCGATTGATGCGTTCCAATTCCTGCATGGAACGACGGGAAAATTGTTGTTGTTCTTCCTTCGATAAGCCAGACTGACCCAGTAACTCTAAATAACCTTGTACAATCCCTATGGGATTGCCAATTTCATGGGCAAGACCAGCTGCCAGTCTGCCGATTGCCGCCATTTTTTCAGTCTGTACCATTTTTTGCTGGGTGCCACGTAACTGCTGGTTCGCTTTTTCCAGCGATCTGACCGTTTCACGCAGTTTCTGCCTGTCATCGTCAATACGATGCAGCATTCTGTTCAAGGAAATGGAAAGCTGTCCAAATTCATTGCTCTCTTGATCAGACAGGAAAGGGGTGTTCTTATCGCTCTGGTAGGCGTCCGTCAGTGTGACCAGATGTTCAATGGGGCGAACCACAGCATGGATAAAGCGAAAGAGGCCGATGGTTGTTAGAATGATAGTATTAACGAGTAGATAGATGTAAGCAATGTTGCGCCCCTGTCTTACCTGATCATACACCGATTGTAGAGAAATGACGGCGCCTATGCCGCCTTGCACTCCATCCTGTTGTAGGGGGATAGCAGCTATCAGCAGTTTACGACTGAAAAATCGAAGATTAGGGTTTGCATCAATTATTTTTGTGCTTGAAGCTCCTGCATCGACAGCCTTTTGAAGTCTTTCTTGTAGTGCAGAGTCTTCACGGCCACATCTGTCGGGAATGCTGGTGAAAATGTTGTTAATGGAAAGCATGACACAGGAAGCACTCAGATTGTTCTGCAGGCGAGCCAGCATGTCTTGTGAAAAAATCTCCTTTGAATCAGGTGTCCCTTGGACAATATTGCCCACAGTGGATAAGATTGAGATTGCTTTTTCTCTCTCCCCCTGCATTAAACTCCTTTGCCAGAATGTTGAAAAAACAATACATATCAAGAACATGCCTATGATTAGGAGACTTGCAAGCATGATCGTAATATGCGATTTAATGCCTTTTGATTTCATCTCCACAGTGTTGGTATGGGGGTATGCTTTTTAGCATCATAACATTGTAGCCATGTTTTTTGCTGTGACATAGATGAGGCCCAGAACAATCCCTTCTCTGTATTCTGATAGTTCTTAAATTACTTCAAAGCCAATTCTGGTGATAGCTTCTTTTACAGTTTGGCTATCTACATTGCCATCGAAAGTCGCTTCTCCTTTTTCCAGATTTATCTGGACATTGGAAATCCCTGGTAAGGCTTCGAGTGCTTTTTTAGTAGAACCTACACAGTGTTGACAGCTCATGCCTTTAATTTTTATTGTTGTCATGTCCTTCTCTTTTTATGTTGTTTGAGTTCCAGATGAGACGTTTCTTGATTAATGTATGAATATTGTTAAGGATGGTTTCAATTGTAACGGATTTATTCAATAGTATGTTCATTCATAAAGTTTTTTCAATTATTTTGCCATTAATTCTTGTAAAAACACAAAGGGCCTGACTTTATTAAAGTCAGGCCCTTTGTGTTTTTACAGGTAGTGTAAATCTTTTAAAATTTAATCAACTTGCTGAAATTGTATTATATTTCAATTTCATTCTGCATTTTGTCCAACATCTTCTGACCAATGCCTTTAACCTGAAGCAGATCTTCCTTAGTCTTGAAATCACCATGTTGGGTGCGGTATTCGATTATAGCCGTAGCTTTTGCGACCCCAACTCCGGGTAGAGCCTCCAACGCAGTTTGGTCGGCTTTATTGATGTTAATGGCTGCGAAAGCAGAATTGACCAAAAAAAGTAGAGCAAAAACAAACAGTGCAGTTTTTTTTAACATTTTTCCCTCTTTGACAGATTTTCTTTCTCATTATGAGAAAATGTGTACTCCTGCCCTGAAGATCTGAAGCATAATCAACAACAGGAATGTTTGATGTTTTAAAGTGTAGCGGATGAAAAAAATAAAGTAAATGGGTATAATTACCCAATTTTACGATTAAATTGTACTATTTTGAGCTTTTGTTGTCAGGGGGTCAGGTAATTGATGCAGGCAGTTGGACTAAAAGTGTGATGGCGTGTCAAGGTGTGGAATTTTTACATTTAATGTCTAATATTATAAAGTCACAAGAGGTGCTTGTTAGGAATTGATGAGGATATGATTAGATTGCTGCTTGTGCTTCACTTACTGTTTGCAATTACTGTTTTTTGTTTGCTATGGTATAAATATTTAATAGTGTTATATCTTTCATATTATTATCTCTTCCCTAGGATTTTATCATGTCTCCATCTGCCAAGAAAAAGCAACCGGTCATCTCAGGAAAAAAAGGCACTACAGCTATAATTCGTCAGCTTGTCAAAAACCTTGATAATGAATTAAAAGAGCATGCATCTGAAGAAATAAACAGGAAGATTCTTGAAAATCTGAATGCGCGGCACAAGGAAGAAATCGTTGCTTCCGCGTTGCTCAAATTTTGTGATTCTGAAGAGTTGAAACCTTTTCAGGCAGAACTCATTAAGATGCATGCCCATCTTGAACGAACCGGAAAAAAAATGATTATTCTTTTTGATGGTCGTGATGCCTCGGGAAAAGGGGGGACAATCCGAGCCGTTACCCGATATATGAATGAAAAACGATATCGAATCGAAGCCCTTGGCAAGCCGACAGATGAACAGAGAACAGAATTGCATATGAAACGCTATATTGAGCGTTTTCCGCATGCTGGTGAAATTGTGCTCTTTGATCGTAGCTGGTATAATCGTGCCATGGTGGAACCTGTTATGGGTTTTTGTTCCCATGAACAGTATCATCGTTTTTTGCATAAGGTTACCACCTACGAGCAGAATTTTATTCTGGATGCTGGAAGGACTATCCTCCTGAAACTCTATTTTTCAGTGACCAAAGAGGAGCAGGCGAGAAGATTTGAACGACGTAAAAACGATCCTCTACGACAATGGAAACTAAGTGAAGTCGATCTTCAGGCCCAGGAATTGTGGAATGAATTCACGGAAAAGAAAAAGATTCTTCTGCAGAAGACCCATACTAAAAAATCAAGCTGGTGGGTCATCCGTTCTGACAATAAACATCTTGCCAGGTTGGAAACCATGAAATTGATACTCCGTTCAGTAAAATACAGGGGACGCAGTAGAACGCTGGATTTTACTCCAAATCCAGAAATTGTTATTTCAGGTGACAAAGAATTACGAATTATGTTGAAACAGGAAAAAGAATTCGGTGTCCCTCTCAGTTGAACAAACTCTATTGAAAGGCTCTGTCTCTTCGCCGGCTTTTTCTCCATTATTCCTCCAGAACACGTAAGGATATATCTCCATGCCAAAAAATAATAAAAAGAGCAGTGACAAACAGCAGGTTAAGCTGCATGAGGGGACAGCCATAAGAAATAGAGATGCCAAAAAAGAAGATGGTCGTGTTGCTGTTTGGATCAAAGAAAGCGATCTGGTGTACGAGGCAGAATTAAAAACTCTGCAGATTGAGCTGATGAAACTGCAGCAGCATATGCAGCAGAGTGGGGAACGGATCCTGGCTATTTTTGAGGGCCGGGACGCCGCAGGGAAGGGGGGCACCATCCAGCGGATTATCAGTAACCTGAATCCACGGAATGCGAGAGTGGTGGCCTTGACCAAACCGAATGAAACGGAGCAGAGTCAGTGGTATTTTCAACGCTATATTGAGGAATTGCCCCATGCCGGTGAAATTGTGCTCTTTGATCGCAGCTGGTATAATCGGGCTATGGTTGAACCCGTTATGGGATTTTGTACGGATGAACAGAATAAACGATTTCTCAAAGATGTGCCGATGGTGGAAGAGCTACTGGTGAAAGACGGGATAAAGCTGTTTAAGTTTTATTTTTCTGTTTCCAGGGAGGTGCAGAAGGAACGTTTTGATTCCAGGAAAGTGGATCCATTGAAACAGTATAAACTTTCACCCGTCGACAACCTGGCCCAGGAGTATTGGGATCAGTATGCCATTCGCAAATTTCAGATGCTGTCGGAGACGAATCGATCTCTCTCGCCTTGGACTATTATTCGTTCAGATAATAAGAAGATGGCACGGATCAACTGTATGAAGTTCATCCTTTCATCAATGGAGTATCCCAACAAGCTGCCGGAGAAAGATTTGACTCCTGATGCGAAGATTATTGTCTCAGGGATTGATGAACTGCAGCATATGCAAGAAAATCTGCTGACACCTGAAAAACTGCATGGGTAAAGAGCAACATCAAAGTAAGAGAACAGTAAAATTTACTGGTCTGCTGGTCTCTTCTACCCCCTTTTAAATTGCCTTAGCGGCAATCACCCAGGCAGGTGCCAACACTGCGGGCTGAGGCGATCCATTCATGTTCCAGGGGCACAGTCTTTCGTTTGTTGACCACTTCTTTCAACGGTACAGTCACTATCTTTCGACCCTGCACCGCTACCATCACCCCGAAGACTCCTTCTTCGATCAGTCGGACACAGGCGGTGCCAAGTTTGGTGGACAGCACTCGGTCGGCAGCCGAAGGTGTACCTCCACGTTGGAGATGACCAAGGATGGTCAGTCGTGCCTCAAGTCCGGTTAATTTTTCCAGCGCTTGCGCCAGATTCAGGGTATGGTTGGCGCGTTTTGCCTCAAATTCAGCGAGGTCGGTGCTCACTTGGCGCATCGCCTTTTTGTCGTCCTGCGCTTTGGCTTTTTCTTTTTTGTTGAGAAGAGTAGACAATGTTTTATGCTCTTCCAGGGAGAGTGCCCCCTCGGAGACGGCCACTATGCTGAAGTTGCGTCCCCGGTGCACACGTTTATGGATTGCATTAGCCACCAGTTGAATATCGTAAGGAATTTCGGGGATAAGGATAACATCGGCACCGCTGGCAAGGCCGGCGCCAAGTCCCAGCCAGCCGGTTTTATGGCCCATGATCTCGACGACAATAATACGATGATGACTGTGGGCAGTAGAATGAAGGCGGTCGATGGCCTCGGTTGCAATAGACAGGGCCGTGTCATAACCGAAGGTAATATCGGTCATGGCCACGTCATTATCAATGGTCTTGGGCAGGGTGATGATGTTGAGTCCCTTTTGCGCCAGGCGATAGGCGTTTTTCTGGGTTCCACCGCCGCCAATACAGACCAAGGCGTCAAGGTGGTGATGATGATAGTTGTCGACAATAACGTCAGTCATATCCTTCAGGCTTCCGTTTACCGGCATTTTGTGCGGCTTGTCACGACTGGTGCCAAGAATAGTCCCGCCAAGGGTCAACAACCCTATCATCGATTCACCTTCCAGCGACACAATCCTGTTTTCCATTAACCCGCGAAAACCGTCTCGAAAGCCGATTACCCGCATATTGGTATTCATGGCGCCCTTGCCGATGGCCCGGATGGCCGCGTTGAGACCTGGGCAGTCACCGCCTGCTGTGAGAATGCCTACATTCATTGCCATATGCGTGTTCCCTTGAGAATGATCAATAAAGATCTTTGCTGTCAGCGTCAAACATAATGTTAACTATTCTTTTCCGATCGCCTACTGCGGTCGACCGCAACATTTTTTATATTTTTTCCCTGAACCGCAAGGGCAGTCAGCATTACGGCCTATCTTGTCATTTTCCCGTTTGACAGGTTTTTGAGAGGCGGGTTCGGTTTCTTTGACACCGGCAGCCCCCATGTTTAGCTGCATCTCCTGGGCCTGACGTCTGCGGTGTTCTTCTTCCAGACGTTCAACTTCGTCTTCCTGGACCACATGAACCCGCATCAGGGTGGAAACCGTCTGTTCCTTGACCATCTCGATCATGCGCATAAACAGGTCAAATCCTTCCCTCTTGTATTCATTCAAAGGATTTTTCTGGCCATAACCCCTGAGCCCGATTCCCTGTTTCAGGTGATCCATGGATAAGAGGTGGTCTTTCCATAGATTGTCAACCATCTGTAACAATACTACTCGTTCCAAATGTCGCTGGACCGGCACACTATTGCGTTGTTCCTGAGCTGCGTAAGCATTGAACACCAGTTCGCGTAATTTTTCACGGAAGCTGTCTTTATCCATACCGGAACGATCCTCTTCGCTCCATTCCGGTTGAATGTTGAAGGTCTCCAGCATTCGTACGTCAAAATCTTTCCAGTCCCAATCTTCCGAGCTGCGCCGCTCCTGGGAGAAATCCTCCACCACGGTTTCGATCAGGTCAGAGATCATATTTTTTATAACTTCGACAAGATCTTCACCAGCCAGAACCTCACGCCGCTGGCGGTAGATAACCTCACGCTGCTTGTTCATGACATCGTCATATTCAAGCAGATGTTTACGTATATCGAAGTTGTGTCCCTCCACCTTGCGTTGGGCATTTTCAATGGCCTTGGAGATCATGTTATGTTCAATGGGTTCATCCTCTTCCATGCCCAGTTTGTCCATGATCCCGGAGATCCTTCCTGAGCCGAAGATGCGGAGCAGGTCGTCCTCAAGCGAAAGGTAAAAACGTGACGAGCCCGGGTCTCCCTGACGTCCGGATCGCCCTCGCAGCTGGTTGTCAATGCGGCGAGATTCATGGCGGGAGGTGCCAAGGATATGGAGGCCGCCCACTTCACGTACTCCTTCCCCCAGCTTGATATCGGTGCCGCGGCCTGCCATGTTGGTGGCAATGGTCACCTTGCCCAGTTGTCCGGCACCAGCGATAATTTCAGCCTCACGATCATGCTGTTTGGCATTGAGCACCTCATGGGGAACCTTTTCTTTCTGTAACATCTTGGAAATTTTTTCGGATACATCAATGGAGATCGTTCCCACCAGGGCCGGTTGTCCTTTGGCGTGCAGATTCTTGATCTCCTGCACCACTGCCCGATATTTTGCCGCCTCATTCTTATAGATCACATCAGGAAAATCTGTGCGGATCATGGGCTGATTGGTGGGCATGATGATGACGTCCAGATTGTAGATCTTCTTGAACTCCGGGGCTTCGGTATCTGCAGTTCCGGTCATTCCCGAGAGTTTGTCGTACATGCGGAAATAATTCTGGAAGGTGATGGAGGCAAGGGTCTGATTCTCTTTTTGGATGGCGACATGTTCTTTGGCCTCAAGTGCCTGATGCAGGCCATCACTGTAACGCCTGCCCTCCATGGTGCGGCCGGTAAACTCATCGACGATAATGACCTCGCCATCTTTGACGATATAATCAACGTCACGCTGAAAAAGTGCATGGGCCTTTAAGGCCTGGGTCAGATGGTGCAGTTGCTCTATGCTGGAGGGATCATACAGATTCTCAACGTTAAGGAGTTCTTCGCCTAAGGCCACTCCTTCTTCAGTCAAGGCTGCCTGTTTGGCCTTTTCATCAACGATATAATGTTCGTCTGCATGGAAATGGGACATGATCTTGTCCACATTGACATAGAGCTCAGTTGAAATCTCTGCCGGGCCGGAGATAATAAGCGGAGTTCTGGCCTCATCAATGAGGATGGAGTCCACCTCGTCGACAATGGCGTAATTAAATCCGCGCTGACAGAAATCACTCAGTTCAAATTTCATGTTGTCGCGCAGGTAATCGAAACCGAACTCATTATTGGTTCCATAGGTCACATCAGCGCCATAGGCCGCCCGGCGTTCATTATCATCCATACCGTGAACAATTTTCCCAACGCTGAGTCCGAGAAATTGATACACCTTTCCCATCCATTCAGCATCCCGGGCGGCAAGATAATCGTTGACGGTTACCAGGTGCACCCCTTTTCCGGTGAGGGCATTCAGGTAAGTGGGCAGGGTAGAGGTCAGGGTCTTGCCCTCACCGGTTTTCATCTCGGCAATCTTGCCCTGATGCAGAATGACCCCGCCTATGAGCTGTACATCATAATGCCTCTCACCCAGAACACGTTTTGCCGTCTCACGCATCACCGCAAACGACTCAGGGAGGAGGTCGTCCAGAGGCTCACCTTGGGCCAGTCGTTCTTTAAAGGCAACGGTCTTGGCGGCAAGCTCTGCGTCATCAAGGGGCAGAAGGGAAGCTTCCAGTTCATTAATACGGTTCACCAGGGGAGCGATCTGTTTTAGCGCCCGATCATTGGTGCTGCCGAATACTTTTGTTAGTAATTTTCCAATCATATCAATTTCTTTTATTTTGAATTCATGGTGAAGACCAGCGCTTCCTCATCACAGTCAGGAAACTTATGGCAATGGAGGCAGTCGCTCCAGATCTTGTGGGGCAGGTCCCGCTTATCAATATCAGTAAAACCTTGTTTCCTGAAGAACCCTGCTTGATAGGTCAGGGTAAAGATCTTCTCAATCTCAAGTGTTTTTGCCTCTCGCAGGCAGGCCTGGACCAGTTGTGCCCCTAAGCCCTGTCCTTGAAATTCCTCTTTGACGGCCAGAGACCTGATCTCGGCCAGGTTTTCCCAGCTGATCTGCAGGGCGCAGACGCCAAGGATCTCTCCTGTCTCATTGGTGAGCACAATAAAGTCACGAAGATGATCATACAGCGAACTGATGGAACGGCCGAGCAGCAATCCCTTTGCCGCAAAATGATTGAGCAGGGCGTGGATTGTCTTCACGTCGTCCATGCGCACGTTGCGTATTATTGATTTTATTGGTTCCATCGTTTGTATCTGTCCAGTTGCTCTTATCTATTTTGTATGGCCACAGTGGCTACTCTGTTTTATTGAGGAATACGATTTTGTTGCCCTCATTCTTCCCTGAATGTGAAGCTCGCAGTAAAGATTCTCCTGTCCAGACGCCCAGCAGAAACATCCATAAAAAGATGCAGAAACAGACCACGCCCACGCCAGCAATAGCACTGGGCGTCAGTTCGAATTTGATCTTTTTTATCTTTTTCCGAGGCGTTCCGGCCATTTTTCAACAGTCCTGTTACATCTCTTCAGGTGCGGTCAAACCGATGATATGCAGTCCGTTCTGGAATACCACCTGCAAGGCCTCAATGAGGCAGAGCCTGGATTGGCTGAGGCCAATGCTATCGGTAATAACTTTATGTTTGTTATAGTAGCTATGGAACTGACCTGCAAGATCCATAAGAAAAAAGATGACCCGATGGGGGGCAAGACCGAGTGCCGCGTCTTCGATCATGGCCGGAAAGGCTGCCATGCTCTTCAATAACTGCAGTTCTTCGGGCTCAGCAAGCAGGGAGATATCCACATCCTGCACGGGAAGTTTTTTTACCCCCTTTTCTTCCGCCTGACGCAGGATGGAGCAGATCCGGGCATGGGCATACTGTACATAATAGACCGGATTCTCCTGGCTCTCTTTGGTGGCTAAATCCAGGTCAAACTCAAGTTGACTGTCGGCCTTGCGCATCATGAAAAAGAAGCGGGCCACGTCAACCCCAACCTCGTCAAGAAGCTCGTCGACAGTAACAAAGGTTGCCTTCCGAGTGGACATCTTTACCTGTTTCCCATCACGGGTCAGGGTCACAAACTGATGCAGTACTACCGTTACCTTGGAATCGTCATATCCCAGCGCCCGTACCCCGGCCAGGACATCCGGGACGGTGGCAATATGATCGGAGCCGAAGACATTGATCAGCCAGTCAAAGTTGCGGCGGAATTTCTCCCGGTGATAGGCGATATCAGGCAGGCGGTAGGTGGGCTCGCCGGTACTCTTAATGATGACCCGATCCTGATCCTGGCCGAATTCAGTGGTCTTAAACCAGGTTGCGCCCTCTTTTTCATAGACCAGACCTTTTGCTTTGAGTTCAGCGACCACCGAGTCCACATGACCATCTTCATAGAGGGTATGTTCGTTGAAATAGTTGTCAAAGACGATTCCCATCCGTTCAAGGGTGCCGGAGATATCCTTGAAAATAAGATCTTTGGCCTTACGGGTGAAGGGGAGGACATCATCACTGTCCTTGAGGGAGTCCCCATACTCGGCAATCATCTCCTTGGCAATATCCTGGATATAAGCTCCTTGATAGCCATCTTCCGGGAACTCGCTGGGCAGACCAAGCAGTTCCAGGTATCTGGCCCGGGTGGACTCGCCAAGCACTCGCATCTGTCGTCCGGCATCATTAAAATAATATTCACGGAAGACATCATGGCCAGTGGCTGTCAGCAGGCGGGCAATGGCATCACCAAGGATTGCCTGGCGGCCGTGACCGATACTGAGAGGGCCGGTTGGATTGGCGCTGACGAACTCCACCATGACTCTTTTCCCTTGGCCGATGGTGGAAAGACCAAACTTGCCCCGCTGTTCCAGTACGGGAAAAAGCGTTTGATGCCAAACCCCTGTCTTCAGGAAGATATTGACAAAGCCTGGGCCGGCAATTTCCAGATGATCGATGAGTTCCGTTTCTTGCTCGAGAAGGACTACCAACTGCGCTGCAATCTGGCGCGGGTTGGTCTTCTGGGTGCCGGCAAGGATGAGAGCCATATTGGTGGAAAAATCCCCCTGACCTTCCCGTTTAGGCACTTCTACCGTATATTTCCCGGCCAGATCCGCTGACCATTTTCCTGTCCTGACCCCCTGCTCGAAACAGGCGTCAATAACTTGTTTTAAACGTTGCCGTATCATCTTTGCTCAATTCTTACTTAATTATAATTTCTGTTATTGTTGTTACCTAAGAGACAGAGAACTTCGTAGGAGATAGTTCCCATCCATTCGGCAATCTCATCGGCAGTGATTGTCTCTGCCCCCTGTGATCCCAGAATAACCACAGGGTCACCTGTTTCTACCCCTGGAATTTCTGAGATGTCTGCCATGCACAGGTTCATGCAGATGCGGCCAATAATTCTGGCCCGCCTTCCTTTAATAAGCACTTGTGCCCTATTGGACAAGCTGCGGAGGAATCCATCTGCATATCCAACCGGCAGAACTGCTATCTTCGTCTCCTTTTCGGTGACAAAGGTGTGACCATAACTGATCCCGGTTGATGCCGGAACTATTTTGACCTGCACGACCTGAGTAGTAAAGGACATGGCCGGAACAAGTTTGTTCTCTCTGGCAAGTTGCGTGCCTTTTGCGCCATCCGGATAATAACCATAGAGGGAAATGCCCAGACGCACCATGTCGCAGTTGGTTTGCGGGAAATAAAGGGCTGCTCCGGAGTTTGCAATATGACAAAGAATAGGAACTTGCTGACTCGATTGCGCGCAGATTTTTTTATAGTGTTGATACATGGCCATGGTTTGTGTGGATTCTGCGTCATCTGCCATGGGAAAGTGGCTCATGATTCCGGCAAGTGATAGCTTGGGAAAATCTTCCAGACGAGCAAGAAAAGCCTGCACTTCAGAAGGCGTGATTCCCAATCTGCCCATGCCGCAATCGACTTTCAGGTGAAAAACGATTTCTTTACCATTTCTGACTGCAGCCTGCGAAAGCCGCTCCATGGCCTGATAAGTAAAGATGACCGGCGTCAGGTCATAGTCAAAAAAAAGCTGCTCCTGAGAAGGTTGAAAGCCCAGGAGAATAAAGACCTGACCTTGGATTCCTGCGCGCCGTAATGCGACCCCTTCCTCTATCTCGGCGACCCCGAAACAATCGCATCCTGCCTTGGAAAACTGGACGGCTGTCTGGATCATCCCATGACCATAGGCATCTGCCTTGACCATTGCCATGATTCGGATATCCCGGCCGACCCATTGCTGCATTTTGGTGAAGTTCTCGTACAGGGCCGACGAGTCTATGCAAACCTGATTAAAAGATCTGGAAGATGGCTGAGGACGAATCACTGCTTTTCCTGCAGGTTAGAAATATGTCGCCAAGCCTGCCAGGCGTGTCGGCTGGAAAAAAATAAGGCCCAGCCAATTGCCACATACAGACCACCCAAAAGCTCTCTGGGTAAGGCCGATTGGCGTAGCACCATGCCACTTCCCATCATGACCAGCACCAGTAACCATGTTCGTATTGAATAAACCGCTCCCAGGCAGGTTCCGTCTGCCATTTTCAGGATACGGTGTACCCCTTTTCGGGCAGTGTTATCGAGAATGAAAAGGGATTTGATGGTTCCTGCAATCAGGGCCGGCGCTATGATCCATATTTTTTCGACTGCTGCCAGCCAAGAGGCTCCTCGGAACATAAGTATGCCTCCTATTAAACTCCATAGCGTAGCTGCAAGCAACAGATGAATCCGGTTAGGAACCCCTGGCTTTAATTTTGTAAGCGTTCCTTTTAGCATGTGGAACTCATATCTTGAAGGGCTGCCCTTAAAACAACACAAGCCCATTCCCCCCGAAGGGGAATGGGCTTGTCTCAGACTGAGACTGATGGAAATTATACTTCAGTGACAGTAATGGCGCCTTCAGGACAAACTTCGACACAGGTCTCGCAACCGAGACATTCGTCGGGCTCGGCAGCAAAAGCCTTGCCGTCACGCATCTCATATACCTGAGCAGGACAGGCGTTTACACATTCTTCATCACCAACACATTTGTCTAAATCAATAACGATATCCCAAGCCATGATACACCTCCAATAGAGAATTAAAAGAACAAGTATTTTTATACTTAAACGGCAAATTAACAACAAAACGATTTTTCCATTCCGTGCTTGTTGCATTAATTCACGGCCTGATTTTTGTCAAGAAAAAATCATCGTAATGTCGGAAAGGGTTCCTTCTCACACCTCGGTAAAATCAGAAGGAGGTTTGAGGAGATATTTGACAAATTTAGCCTTGTCGATGCAGTTGGAATAGGCAGCGTCAGGACTGATCATCTTTTTATCCAGAAAGCCCAGGATGGCATCATCAAGGGTCTGCATGCCATATTTTTTACCGGTCTGCATTACCGATGCGATCTGGTAGGTTTTACCTTCACGAATGAGATTGCGGACGGCCGGAGTGGCAATCAGGATTTCGAGGGCGGCACATCGTCCTTTGATGTCGGTACGTTTAAACAGGGTTTGCGAGACCACGGCCTTCAGGGCATCCGATAAGGTGGATCTGACCTGCCCCTGCTGGTTGGCGGGAAAGATCTCAATGATACGATCAACGGTCTTCATGGCATTCAAAGTATGCAGGGTACCGAAGACGAGGTGACCGGTCATGGCTGCCTCCATGGCCAGGGAAATTGTTTCAAGATCGCGCATCTCGCCCACCATGATGATGTCGGGATCTTCACGCAAGGCCCCGCGAAGGGCGGCAGTAAACGACTTGGTATGCTGACCGACCTCCCGGTGATTAATAATACATTTCTGGCTCTTATGTACAAATTCAATGGGGTCTTCAATGGTTAGGACATGATCTTTCCTAGTTCTGTTGACCTCATCAACAATGGCTGCCAGGGTTGTTGATTTACCAGACCCTGTCGGCCCGGTTACCAGAACAAGCCCCTTGGGCAGTTGGGAAAGCCGGGAGATAACCTTTGGTAGTCCCAGCTGTTCGCAGGACATGATGTCGCTGGGGATTTCACGAAAAACGGCGCCAATGCCATGCTTCTGCTGGAAAAAGTTACAACGGTAACGGGCAAGCCCTGGGATCTCGTAACCAAAATCGACATCGCCGCATTCTTCAAAGGCTTTGATCTTTTCTTCCGGGCAGATTTCATAGAGCATCTTTTTTAATTCTTCATTCTCCATTATTTTAAACTTCACCCGCTCCATATCGCCACGAATACGGAGGATTGGTTGCTGGCCTGCCACCATATGTAAATCCGAGGCACCTTCATCGTTCATCAATTTAAAAAAAGCATCTATCTGAGCCATAATTTCACCTTGTCCAGCTAGTTCACTATTTGTCAGGAGAAAACGAGTTGATTGCTATCATCATACCACAACGGTCTTTTTTATATAATTAACCACTTCATCGACATCATCCATCATGTCGATGAGTAACAGGTCGTCCTTGTTTATTGTTCCGTTTGATATGAACTTATCCTTAATCCATTCTAAAAGTCCACCCCAAAAATCACTGCCAATCAGAATAATAGGGAAGGGTTTAACGCTCTGGGTTTGGATAAGGGTCAGGGATTCGAAAAGTTCATCAAGGGAACCAAAGCCGCCGGGCATACAGATAAAGGCCATGGAGTATTTCATAAACATCACTTTACGCACAAAGAAATATTTGAAATGGAGAGGGAAATTGATAAATGCATTCGCTGCCTGTTCGTGTGGAAGGTGGATATTGAGGCCAATAGAGACGCCATCTGCCTCAAATGCTCCCTTGTTGGCCGCCTCCATGATCCCTGGCCCGCCTCCGGTGATGATGCCATAACCGGCTTGGGCTAATTTACCGGCTAGCTCTTCTGCCAGTTTATAGTACGGATCGTCTTTTTTTGTTCTGGCTGAACCGTAAATTGTTACCACCGGCACGTCTATTGCGGACATGGTGTCAAAACCATCGACAAATTCGGACATGATGCGAAACATTCGCCATGAATCGCCAACGACACTATTGTCAAGACAATATTTAGGTTCCCTTTTTATCCGCCTTCGATCACTGTTTTGCATGCTGCGATAATCCTTTGCTTGAGTTTATTGAGTCTGAAGCTCCAAGAGGTAGTTGCTGGCCTGTTGATGCTGGTTGGACCCAATCTCTTCATGGGTAAGTATCTTAGAGAACCAGTGTTTTGCTCTCATTTTTTGTCTCTGCTTCCAGTATGTTAAGCCCATTTGGAAACCAGCGGCTTTTTTTGTTTCTTTGTTCCTGAGACAGTGACGGAGAGTCTCTCTGGCTGCGTCCAGGTAGCCGCATTGTACTTGCGCTCTTGCAAGGCGAAGATGAAACAGGGCTGGTATGGGATTCAGTTCGACACTTTTTTCGCAGAGCTTCAGGGCGATCTGGTCGCCCTCGTTGTTGTCAAGGTAGATCTCTCCCAGCAGACTCAGGGCATCCGCATCAAACTCATCAAAGCGTATGGCTCGCTGTAACCAGCTCATTGCCTCCCGGACCCGGCCCACTCCATGACAAGATTCTCCAAGATAACGTAGAGCCCTGCCGGATCCGAGATCGTTCTTTTCCATAGTATAGTACCATGGTAAAAGAATATCTAAAGCTTCCTGATAGCGTCCTGTTTGGCAGTAGAGCTTCCCAAGTTGCAAAGGCAACTCTTTTCTGGCGTTGGCAGTATCCTGTTCGTTTTCAATATGATACTTGAGGGCATGTTCAAAAGAGTCCACCGCCCCTGAAATATTTCCCTGCAATTCACGTCCAAGTCCCAGGTTGTACCAAGACATGAAATCATCATTTTTGACAGCTAAGGCTTTTGTAAAGCAGTCATTGGCTATACTGTGTCTGTTCATCATGGCATAACTGACGCCAAGACTGTTAAGCAGGTTTACGTCATGGGGCTGGATTAATAAGCCGCGTTTATATTCTTTAATGGCCTTGGGGATATCACCTTCCCCGTAAAAAATATCGCCGCTGACATTCAGGCTCAAGGCCTCAAAAACAGTGATTGACCCTTCTCCCAATAAAGCCCCATGTAATAAAGCTTTCCGACAATTCAGTATCAGTTCTGATTTTTTAAAATCACTGAAGGGGAACATGGCGATACCTGCTGCTACAGTTCCTGTGGTCTTCATGTCGCGGGTAATGGATTGTATTATTTCTCTGACAAAAGGCAGCACTTTTTGAGAATCTATACTTGGGAGTAATATATATACATCTTGATCTTTCCCCTTGATTTTTTTACTGCCGGCAAGATCAAGAGTAATCTTGTCATAGAGATTGTCAGCTTCCTTTGCCGGATGCAGTTGTATCAGCGAAAATTGATCCAATTTTTGCCAATAGGGTTGAATCCTGGCCAGGATATCTCGAGTTGAGGCATAGAGAGAGTGGCGTTGAGAATTTTGGAGTGAGCGATAGGTACAGAAGCTAAAAGGCCCTCTTTTGCAGGCAACCTGCAGGGCCAGCCAGGCTTCGTCGAGGATCTGCCTGCCGCTCTTTCTGGTTTCATTATGAGAGTTCTGGCTGAGTTCTCCCTGACTGTATCCGACGTGAACGCGTTTGAATTGCTCCTGTTTCAAAAAGGATACCAGCAAAGGGCCAAAACGAGCGGCAGAATCTTCATTGCAGTTCCTGCAGGCGAAGGCGAAAACGGATTGTCCGATATGATACAGGGGAACATGTTCTCCGGTAAAGGATTTAAGTACAGTCGCTGAGCGCCGCACATGCCGCATGCCTTCCATGGCGGTGCGAGCCTTGGGGTAGATTTCTACCAGAACCAGGCCAACATGTTCTCCTTCGGGGAAGGTGTCAAATAATGTGTTCAGGTGGGCGCCATTGAGGAGACCTGTCTGTAAATCGACACCTGCCTGTTTTAATATCAGAAATTCGCGCTGCAGGGTGTCACGGATCTCCTGCAGCCAATCGTGACCAACCTTTTTCACGAGCAGTCGATCGATCCCTGTAACAAAGGCCACAATGATCTGTTCATCGGTAATGGAAAAAGGAAAGAACAGGCAATTGTCATAGGCGGCAGGTGCTTTGGTTTCTAGAGTTTGTGCAAAAACTTCTTTAAGATGAGAAACTCTGGATATATCGTCAGATGAGTTATCTAACTGGCAGGCGTCTTCTAGAAATGATACTTCAGTGGCTGTGGCAATTTTTTCTTTTATTACCTTGGAAAAGAGGAAGAAAAAGTTGCGAAAATCATGACGTGAAAGCGAATGAGCTGCACTGAAAAGAGGAAAATGATGAATCACGAGAGCTCTCCACATCTAAAAAAAGAAATTAAAGAGGCGGCCAGGTCGGGGATTTCCTCATCACTCACTGTTCTCATGTCTAAGAGCAAGGAGTCATCTTCCATTCTTCCAATAATAGGGATGGAAAGTTTGCGCAGGCCTTGTTCCATGGCACTGAGATGTATCTGGAGGGGTTTAAAGGTTACAGCCCAGCTGGAAAGTCCATGCTCGGGCATCGCACCGCCACCTACGCGCGACATCGTGGGTTGCAGGGAAAGAGAGCAGGTTGGTTGAATTTTTGCGTGTATTCTGCGCATGAGTCTTTGGGCTCTTCTTTTTATCAGATCAACAGGCTGGGTTAACATCTTAAGGGTAGGGATGGTTGTCAGGGCCTGCTCCAGGTCATAGTAGTTGCGTAAAACTGCCTCTAGAGAGGCCAGGGTGAACTTGTCTATGCGCAAGGCACGATTTAACGGGTTACGTTTAATGCGATCAATGACTTCTTTTTTGCCGACAATAAGACCGGCCTGAGGCCCGCCAAGAAGTTTATCGCCACTGAAGGTGACCACATCAACACCGGCCTTGACAATCTGCTGCACAGTTGGTTCCTGCGGTAGGCCAAAGGGAGAAAGATCGACCAGGCTGCCGCTCCCCAGATCTTCCATTACCGGTAAACTTTTTGCATGGCCCAGGGCCACGAGTTCTTCGGCAGAGACCTCGGAGGTGAAACCGATGATCCTGAAATTTGAGGTGTGAACCTTTAATAACATGGCGGTTTCATCATTTATCATTCTTTCATAATCGGCCAGATGGGTTCGATTGGTGGCCCCCACTTCAACCAGACGAGCGCCGCTCTTGGCGATCACATCGGGAATTCTGAACGAACCGCCGATCTCAACCAGTTGCCCTCTGGAGACTATTACTTCCTTGCCGGAAGCCAGGGTGTCGAGTGCGAGCAATACTGCAGCAGCATTATTGTTGACAACCAGGGCTGCCTCGGCCCCGGTCAAATCACAGATGATCTCTTCGACCAGGCTGTATCTGCTGCCTCTCTTGCCATTACTGAGGTCAAATTCCAGATTGGTATAATGGGCACCAGCCTGTTGAAGGGCATCAACCATGGACGTGGACAGGAGTGAGCGGCCAAGGTTGGTATGGATGACAACGCCGGTGCCATTAATAACTCGGCGAAGATTCATCTGGTTTTTTAAGGTAATTGCCTCAAGGAGCCGCTCATCCCATTGCTCTCGACTCAAGAGCTGGCAGTCTGGATCGTCTGTTAAAATACGTTGTCGTTCTAAGTCAATACAGTGACGCACCGCAAGTTTAACAAGCGTGGGTGGAACCGATCCTGCCCTGCCAGCTAAGCCTGCAAGGCATTCGTCAATTTTAGGTAAGGCACAAAGGAGTTGTTTCTTGTCGGTCATGAGGCTGTGCATTTAAGAGGTGAAAGGGCAGTATAATAGAGCACTGTTTCTTTAAAATTAGGATAATCATCTGCTATGTTACGGTTTATACAGACTAAAAGCAAACTATTTTCAAAGAGATTGAACCGGAGGACTCTAATAATTGGAAAAAAATGATAAAGAGAGAGATGTTAGATTTGAGGTCATTTTTCCATTGACATGGGACTGCTGATTGAGTAGTTTGCCGCGGTCCTTGGGTGAGCGATAAAAGCAGTAGCTTGCCAGCAGGAAGAATGAGAATAAGCGAGGCAGTAAAACGAACGACCTGACGAAGAAAGTTATTGACAGGATGTTCG
>JAQVER010000131.1 GCA_028697885.1 Desulfocapsaceae bacterium | reverse complement strand
CCCCGGATATCATCAGAGTCAAGGGTAGGGCCGAACTCGCGAGCACAGTGATAGAGATAGGTGGAGGAAAGACCGCACAGAATGGGTTTATCTTGTTTGAGGTATTTGCGAAGCAGGGCGGTGGTGAGATCCTGGAATCGTAATTTCCCGCCCAGGGCCAGAAATTCCAGATAGGCCTTGGTGGCGACCTTCAGTCTTTTACTGCTTTTGACCTTGATCTGCTGGCGAAGCTTTTCACTGAGGTCGATGTCGGGGGTCTCAAACCAGGTGGGATCAAAGACCTGCAGATTATAAGTGTAAATCGTGGCCCGGTAGCCGCGTCGTAAAGCATGACAGGCAAGGAGGACTTCCAGGGTACCGCCTCCTTCAAGCGGATGGGCCTCGGAAACAACCTGTTTTAATGAGATCTCGTCGCCATAATACCTATAGACAGCATGCAGACAGGTGGGGCCGCAAGTTGTATCATCAGGTTGTGAAAGTATATCCAGTGCAAATCGAGATTTCATAGGGATGCTCCTGGTATGCAATATCCTTCTGGCATTCACAGCTCCTACAAACATCCTGCCCAAAAAGATCCAGAGGAAAAAAATATTTCAAAGAGTGAAATATACCGGGTCTAAACAGTAGCAAACTCTAAAATCATTTTCCACGAAATGGAAAATAGATGCGATGAAGTTCACTTTTCAAATCAACAAATTATCTTGATCTCTTTTTAACAAAACAAGTACACTTATGAGTAAGTGTAGAGGAATGAAAATGAAATAGCAACTGAACAGACGATGATAATTCATTACTATCACCTGCCATAAACTACATAAACTGTGCTGTTGCTGCGCAACTGAATGTTATACAGGAAATACTATGGTAAAAAAAATCGTTATTGTTGCTCTGGTGCTGGTCATTGCTCTGGGTGGCTGGCTCGCCTACTATTTTTCCGATAAAGAGGTGATTAAGCGCCAACTTACTGACCTTGCTGTAGAGCTTGCCAAGGAGGGGCAGGAGTCGCCGATACAGATGGCGCTGAAGATGCGTCAGGTCAAGAGCATGCTGGGAAAGAGCTGTCTGGTGACTATTCCTGAAAGGACCTATCACGAGGCACTGGAACAGGATCTGATTATCCAGTACCTCATCTACCACCGTAACCTCTACACCCTCCTCGACGTTGGCTTTGAAGATGTGTTGATCAACATACCAGCCAAAGGACAGGCTGAAGTGCAGAGTACGGTTCGGCTCCGACGCCAGAAGACAACACAGACAGACTCTCTTGAAGAGAGACACAGGGTAGAGATCTCCCTGGTCAAAGGTGAGCAGAAATGGTTGTTTGATAAGGTCATCCTGCCCGAGGCCCTGATTGAATAGGAGAGTGGCTATTTTCAGCCACACCCCTCTGGGGCATGGTGGCACGGGCTAAACATATACTCTCACAGAACCAAGGCGGAAAAATATTTTTGGATCAATGCCGGGAATTTTTTCTGCTAAAAAAGATCGCTACAAAAAAACAATCAACTCCTTTTACCATGACCGATACCGCTACCTGCCCCTGCAACTCTGACCGACCATACGCTGAGTGCTGCGAGCCATTGCTTTCCGGTGATCGACGGGCCTCTACGGCTGAAGCCTTGATGCGCTCACGCTACACCGCAAATGTGCTCCGGGATGTCGCTTACCTCCTCAGATCATGGCATCCCTCGACCAGACCCGATACGATCGACCCAGCCACCATCCCTGACTGGTGCGGCCTTCATATAGTCCGTATTGAAAAGGGGATGGAGAGCGACAACGAAGGTGTGGTCGAATTCAAGGCCAGCTCGTTTATCCAGAACAAACCATGGCAACTGCACGAAGTCAGTCGTTTTGTGAAAGAAGACGGGCAGTGGCTCTATGTCGATGGCGACATCAAAGCTGACGCCCTTCCTGACGAAAGAAGAGGAGCAAAGATTGGCCGCAATGCCCTCTGTCATTGCGGCAGCGGCAGGAAATTCAAGAAGTGCTGTGGACCTTGAGGAAGTGACCGACAGCCGCCATTGCTCTGTGGATTATGGAAGTTATCTACGGGACGCATCCGGGAACGTCTTCACAATCTTCAAGAGACTCTGCTCCTCCGAATTTCTTACTCACCAATGATCTTCACCAAAACCCTTTTCTTGCGCCCGCCATCAAACTCACCATAGAAGATCTGTTCCCATGTCCCGAAATCTAGTTGACCAGCGGTAACAGCAACAACAACCTCTCTTCCCATCACCTGCCGCTTCAAATGGGCATCGGCGTTATCCTCACCAACGTTATGACGATAATGACTGACCGGTTCATGGGGAGCCAGTTTTTCCAACCAGACTTCATAGTCATGGTGTAAACCGGATTCATCATCATTGATAAAGACCGAGGCGGTGATATGCATGGCATTGACCAGCAACAACCCCTCAGAAATTCCGCTTTCGGATAAACATTTTTGCACTTGAGGCGTAATATTAATAAACGCTCTCCGTGTCGGTACATTGAACCACAATTCCTGACGATACGATTTCATTCTTCTCCCCATCCGATATTAAGTTTCTGAAAAGACCAACTACCCGCTGTTTCTGTAATTTTAAACACCTATTCCTGAGCATAATTTTTTCTCATCATGATACTATCATAAAATATGGGTGTTCATCTCTCCTTACCCATCCTCACTCTCTGCAACAAAAAAACAGCGGTGCATAGTTTTTATTGCACATTTAAAAACTCATTTTTGCTTTTTCTCCTCCACATCCACGACCAATTCTTCAAAAAAAGAACAGTAATACAAATAGATAATAAAAACGAACAGACTCTTGTTAAATTGGCTCCATTATTGCTTTACCAAGACACAATACCATATACAGCACAGCCGTTTTGTCTTGATAAACCGTCTGTGCTTCTCAGATAGTGAAGTTCCACAAAGGAGGTCAAATGGGTCAGCATATGGAAATGCAAACAACACTGTCTTCTTTTCAAGACATTCTCATTTCAAACAGGAGGTGGATGATATGAACATCAAGTTTCGTGTATTGCCGATAATCGCCCTGGCGATGGCATTGTTGTTTGCTCCGCAGGCGCGGGCTGAACAACCTGCAGCAGCTGGCGGTGCCGATGCCAGTGCACCAACTATCAATCTTGATAAATCATCCCTGGATAATGGTGGAGATTTTGTCATTTCCGGAAAGGCCCCGGCTGGCTCCAAGGTCTATATCGAGCTCTGGTCTGCTGAAAAAACCGTCAAGGCCAATCGTTTTGATGGAAAAAAAGATCCCAAAACAGGCATAATTCCCTATAAATTTTATATTACCAAAGACATGCCGGCCTTTTATAAAATTGTTGCTCCTGTAGAAATGGCTGGAATACTTGATAAGGCCAAGGCAGCAGGCAAGAGTTGGAAATATTCTGAGGTCCTGAAGGAAACCGGTGCCGATGCAGCGTACACCGTTCCAGCCAAGATTCAGATTGACAATTATCAGGCCACAATCATGGCCAGTATTCTCGGTTCACGTGGCACCTTGTTGCCACCCATGGACGAAAAGGCCAGCAAACGTGAATCCATGAAGCTGGTGAAGGTCCGCTTTCGCAGTGTGGGCAATCTCTTGTCCGCCAAGGTCGAAACAGCCCCTGACGGTTCCTACACTGCAAAAGTCAGTATTCGTTCAGGCCTGGCACCCGGCAAATACAACGCAAGAGTTACTGCCGTCACCGAACGGATCAAAGAAGGGGACAAAGAAACGGTCAAAAAAGTCACCAGTGAGGTCGCATCCTTTGAAAACAAGATCGCCTTCCCCACTGTTTATCTGAGTACCGCAGGCACAAGCATCAACATAATCTGGCCCTTTCTCCTGGCATCAGCTGTCACTATTTTCGGTGTCCTGATGGGCGCAGGCGGTGGATTTATTCTTAACCCCCTCCTTCTTATGTTCTTCCCCTTACCTCATACCGTCGTGGCCGGAACAGTTATGCCCACCGTACTTTTCGCTCAGGGTACAGGAATTGCCAATTACTCCAAGATTAAATTCATCAACTGGAAACTCGGTATCGGTATCGGCTGCGCCATGCTGGTGGGAGGATTTATCGGCCCAAAACTGACAGAGATGATCACGCTTGATCAATTCAAATTTCTCTTCGGTTGGGTTCTCCTGATACTTGCTGCTTTAATGCTCTGGCAGACGACTCCTGGCTATCTTGCCAACAACAAGAAAGAACAGGCGATCTTGAAAGAATTCAAGAAACGGGCAGCAGAAGCTGCTAAGGCAAAAGGTTAAACAGAAACTTATCTGGAGGAATCCATTATGAAAGTAGATTTTTGGGGTCAGGAATTTGAGGCCAATATGTTTGTTGGTTGTATCGGGGGTTTTCTCATTGCCATCATGTCATCCATGTTCGGATTTGGCGGCGGGCCCTTCATGGTGCCGTTAATGACACTGGGACTGCGGCTGCCCATGTATATCGTTGTCGGCAGTTCACTGCTGGCCATCTTCTTCAATACCGCCATGGGAACTTTTCGCCATTATCAGTTTGGCAATTTTGACCTGGTTCTCTTTCTGGTCATGTTTCCGGCAGCCATACTCGGCGGCTACATCGGCCCAAAGATTGCCAAAAAATTGAGTCCTGTAGTGGTGAAACGTGTTGCCTGTGCCGGTCTGGTAATACTTGGCACGAAGTTGCTGGGTCTCTTTTAAAAAAGGGGAATTTTCCCTCCAGATCCGGTTTTCATAGCGCCCTCCTTGTTGTGGAAGCTGGGTCTGGTTTTCTTAAAGTTTGAACAGTCTCAAAAAAAGGGACGTTTCCCTCTCATTCCAGAATCTGGTGTTGCCCCCCAACACCAGATTCTGGAATGAGTTTTTTTATCAACAAAACAACCACGATACCGATCTGATCAATATTCAATCGGCAGCTGTTTCACTTGACCACGAGTGAACACCGGACCATCCTTGCACACCAGAATGGGGCCGACATTACAATGGCAACAGACCCCTTCCCCGCATTTCATCCTGTTTTCCAGCGAAAGATAGACCTGATCATCCGTCCAACCGATCTTTTCCAGAGGCGGCATGGTAAACTTGATCATGATCGGCGGGCCGCAGATAAGGGCCACACTGTTTTCCGGTGAAGGCGCGACTTCGCCGGCAATGGTCGGCACAAAGCCCACCAGGCCATCCCAGCCCGGTGCCTCCCGATCAATGGTAACATGCAGATCAATATCCTCACGTTGCGCCCATTGTTTCAATTCATCCCGATAGAGAAGCATGCCCGGTGTGCGGGCGCCATAGATAAAAGTGATCTTGCCGTAATCCTGACGGCGGGCAAGCAGGGAAATCAGGGTGGCCCGCAGGGTGGTCACTGCAAAACCACCGGCAATGATGACAATATTCTTGCCCTTCATCTCCGTATTGATGGGAAACCCGTTGCCCAATGGGCCGCGCACACCCATTCGATCACCGATATTCATCTGGTGCAGGGCAGTAGTCACCTTGCCGGCCCGGTTGACCGTAAAAAGCAGATGGTCTTCTTCGGTAGGCGAAGAGGCAATGCCGATGGGAATTTCTCCCTGGCCGGCCAGCGACAGCATGGCAAACTGGCCCGGCACATGCTTCCATGCCTTTCTGTGGGCCTCCTGCTCAAAGACAAGCTTGAAGGTCTTCTGATTGCCGTCTTCCGTCTCAACCACAATGTCGTCGATGCGGACAGGATAGGGCATATAGGATATCATATCTTACTCCACCGCCAGAAGGTCAGTCATGACCTCACGGATATCAATATTAACAGGACAATCCTGGACACAGCGTCCGCAACCCACACAAGAGAAGGGTCCGAAGCGGTCCGGAAAATATTTCAGTTTATGGAGGAAGCGGTTACGGGTCCGCTGGACCTTCTTCCCTCGCGGATTATGGCCGGAGGTATGCAGGCTGTACAGGGGGAACATACAGGAGTCCCAATAGCGGATCCGCCGTCCCTGGCCGCGCACCACCTCGTCCTGGATATCAAAGCAGTAACAGGTGGGACAGATAAAAGTACAGGCCCCGCAGTTGATGCACGAATCGCCCAGAGACTGCCACATGGGCGCATCATAGAGTTTGCCAAGCTCGCCTGCCTTCAGGCGGTCAAGTTCCGTTGCCTCTGCCTTGGCCGCATTGCGTTGGGCGGCAAGGGCCGTTATCCCGCTTTCATCCGCCGGGGTAAGAGTCAGGCCGGCCACCAGGGCCTCACCTTTGGCGCTGCCCACCTCAACGATAAAACCATCCCCGGTTCGGGAGAGGGTCAAATCAAGACCTTCACTGTCCACCGGCGAGCCACCCATCTGCGTGCAGAAGCAGGTTGACAGGGTCTGATCGCAGGTAAAACCAACCAGCGCCGTCCGCTGCCGGTTGGCCTGAAAAAAAGGATCTTCCTGGTAAGGCAGATTGTTGAGCAGGACGCTTCTGGCATCACAGGGACGGACCCCAACCACGACCTGCATCTCCGTGGATTTTACCGGTTCCCGCATCAATCCCTTGTCAGGATGGTTGTTCTCCAGGGTATAGGTGAGCAGGGTTTCCGGTTGCGGAAAGAAAAATGTCTTCACCGAGGCCGGTGTCGGACCGGTGGGCAAAGTGAGGGCTGCACTGCCATCCACCCGACGCCAGCCAGGCGCACAGTCAGAAGAAGCGGCAGGTTGTTTGGTAAGAGCAGGGGCATATACCCGGTGGGCTTTGCTCCACGCCAGCATCATCGTATCCAGCTCGGCAGGTGTAATCTTAAAGACCTTCACGATTATTTACCCTCCTTGACAGCCGAGGGCTCAGCCACCATAAATTGCTGGGGATCATCCATCGCATAGGTGGTCAACGGCAAAGAAGCATCAGGCTGCATTCCCGCCTCGATCCCGTAAAGCCCGAGAACATCCTTGTTCAATTTTTTCGTCAGCATGCGCATATTAATCCCCATGGGACAGACCGTCTCACAGGTACCGCAGTCGGTACAGCGTCCGGCACAGTGATAGGCCCGCAGGATATGAAAGAGATCTGTATCCACCGCTTCCAGACTCTTGCCGACCCACTGGGGCTTGGCATCGTCAACGAAACAGGTTGGACAGTAGCAGAGGGGACAGGCGTTGCGGCAGGCATAACAGCGGATACAGGTGGAAAACTCCTCGGTAAACCAGGCCCAGCGTTCATCCCCGGACTTCTGCTCCAGAGTGTCAACCTGGATAAACGGGTTAGGGTTATTCCGCTCGGATACCGGCTCACCAATCCGCACATCCACCAGAACCGGGTCAGGATGGGTGCAGGTCTGACAGTTGTCGCGCACCACGTCCCAGCGGTCGATGGTCTCGGAGAAATCAGCACCGCGAATGACCAGATCGTGATCCCCCTCTTCCACCGCCAGGATCTCCCGGCCCCCGAAAAGGGTTTCCACCTTACGCCTGCTCACCATGCCGCGGCTGCCGACACCCATGACCACCACCCGGTCGCGGTTCACCTGATGCTCCTGGATCTGCACCACGATATTGCGTGACCAGCAACCGGTAGCACAAATCGCCACCTTGGGCAGCGGGCCTTCCGGTTTGGGATCACGCGGGCCGCGCGGCGGTTCCACAGATTTCAAGACCTCCGGCAGATGATTGGCCAGATTCAGCACACAGAAGGTGTTCCAGATCAGTTTGGCACAAGCCTCAGGACTGCGGACCACCAGCGGCTTAACCGTCATCGGCAGGGTGCCGGCGGCATAACCGATCACCGCGGCCAC
>JAQVER010000043.1 GCA_028697885.1 Desulfocapsaceae bacterium | reverse complement strand
CCTACGGTATTGGTACCGCTGATGGTCGGGACATCGGTATTAACCGGGGCTGCATTAGCAGCAGCTGTCCGGATACTGGTTGCCGTCTGATCGGAGCTGCCGTGACCATCATCGGCGGTGACCACTACCCGCAGATATTTATGGGCGTCACTGGTGGTTAACGTATAGGTGCTATTCGTTGCCCCCGAGATTTCTGCATCATTGGTTCCGCCGTTATCATCAGCCCGGTACCATTGATAGGTGTAAGATAACGTGTCATTATCGGCATCGCTCCAGGTACCTGATGTGGCAGAAAGCTGGCTGCCGACGGTGCTGGCACCGCTGATGACCGGGACATCGGTATTAACCGGGGCTGCATTAGCAGCGGCTGTTCGGGTACTGGTCGCCGTCTGATCGGAACTGCCGTGACCGTCATCGGCGGTGACGACTACCCGCAGGTATTTATGGATATCGCTGGCTGTCAGGGTATAGCTGCTGGAAGTCTCACCGCCAATAGCCGCATCATTAGTGCCACTGTCATCATCTGCACGATACCATTGATAGCTGTAAGATAACGTATCATTATCGGCATCGGTCCAGGTGCCTGATGTGGCGGTAAGCTGGCTGCCTACGGTATTGGTACCGCTGATGGTCGGGACATCGGTATTAACCGGGGCTGAATTAGCAGCAACTGTCCGGATACTGGTTGCCGTCTGATCGGAGCTGCCGTGACCATCATCGGCGGTGACGACTACCCGCAGATATTTATGGGCGTCACTGGTGGTTAACGTATAGGTGTTTGACGTTGCTGAGAGGATAGCCGCATCATTGGTGCCGTCGCTGTCATCAGCACGATACCATTGATAGGAATAGGTCGGTGTATCACCATCGGCATCGGTCCAGGTGCCTGACGTGGCAGAAAACTGGCTCCCTACGGTGCTGGTGCCGCTGATGGCCGGGACATCGGTATTGACCGGCGCATCATTGATTGAGGTAGCGGTCACCTGGGTGGTGCTGTTGGCGCTGCCGCCCCCTGTGTCATCGCTGGGGGTCAGGGTGAAGCTGGTCACCACCGTACTGCCTGGGGCAACCTGATTGGCAGTGGGATGGAAAATAAGCCCCTGCAGGTTGCCGGTCACCGTGGCCGGTGCGGCCGAGCTCACGGTGTAACTGCCGGCAGCACCGGTGATCCCGGCGCCGGTCAGGGTGCCGTTGGCGGCGGTATAAGTGATGGTAACACTGACATTGTCCCCTTCAGTGTCGGTCACTGTCACTCCGCTGAAGGGGGCGATGGTGGCATTGTCATTGACCGTACCAGCGGTGGTAAATGTGCCGCCAAGGGTAGGGCGTGCGTTGACATTGCTGACGGTGATGCCGTTGCTGGTCGTATCCGCCACGTCGACGGCGGAATCAGCGCCTGCGGCCCAGTCTTCCGCAGCAGCTAGATTATAGGTCGTCGCACCCGTCGAACTGGTGCCGTTCTTGTTCAGAATCTGGTTCGCAGCCGCTTTGTCAGTCGCACTGAGAGTCAGCGTAAACGATGTGCCACTGGTTATCTCCACATTCGCGGTGTCGGTCAGCGTGTAGGTCGTGCCACCTTCGCCCGTGAGCGTGAACTTATTCGCCACGATGTCGTTGGTCGCGCCGTTCAGTTTCAGGAAGCCCATGCCCGTCACCGCCAACGCACCCGTACTCGCATCATAGGTCGCACTCGTGATCGAGGGCACTGTCACGTTGCTCACCGTCACACCATTGGTGGCGTCCGAGGTATCACCAGCCGTCACATTGGAATCCCAATCATCGGCGGCCGCTAGATTGAAAGTGGTACCGCCGGTCGAGGAGGTGCCATTCTTATTGAAGATCAGGTTCACGCCTGCTTGGTCGGAAGGATTAAGGGTCACCGAAAACGCCGTGGAACTGCTCGCCGTCACATTGCTGGTCGTCAGCGTATAGGTGGAGCCACCTTCGCCCGTCAACGTCAGTTTATTGACCGCAATCGTATCGCCCGTTATCATACCGGTGCCGGTGACCGTCAGGACATTGGTGCTGGCGTCGTAGGTCGCCGAGGTAACAGTGGGGCCGGGGTTGGTGATGTTGTTCAGCCAAACGTCATCGAAATCGATGGCATATGGGTCTGTGGCTGTCAATGTAACACTCGAAATACCTTGAAAATCCGTGTTCGCACTCAGATCTACCGTTTTCGTTTCACCCGCAGTGATTAAGACAGAGTAGGTGGCTCCCCCTGAAGCAGTAAAGGTGAAAGTATCATTCGTATTGACGTTAAATATAGTTATAAAACCAAAATCAAATATTTTCCCAGAAACAGAAAAAACGAGTTGAGTCTCCAGGGCGGTACCATAATCTGTCGATAATGTGACGGTTCCACTTATGTCTTGCCCAGAGGTCGTAGAACTATCGACGATAGATACTGTGGTCGAGGTGATCGAAAGAGTTTCACCTGAGACCGTTTGGGTAACTGTCTTGGTTCCGACTCCACTCGTATCGGCTTCAAACCCGAAGGTTGCCCCCACCAAAAGGCTGTCGTACCTCTTGATATCTATAGTATCCGCGGTGACTGTGCCCGAATGGAATTCAAGCGCCCAGTTACCCCCTAATGCAGCAGCTCCGGTGAAATCTGTCGAGGCTGCGACATGGGCTCCCGTTAACGCACTGATTTGACGGACGAAGGAATTACCGGAGTTTCCTTGAGCGACGTTGCATCCATAGATCAGGAGGTCGGCATCCGCATTCAATGCAGCACCTATTGTCGCCAGATCGGCAGCATGAGCGCCCAGATTTTGCGTGCTCAGATTCAGCTCGCCCAGTTGCAACAACCCTGCGGAGCCGTGCGAGACAAGGTGAATGGCGTCGATATCGCTGCGCCCAGTGAGAATACCTGCCATCTGTACTAAGCCATCCCGCGTAGCATCCAACAAATGTACTTCCGTAGCCGGTTGCACCCCATTCACCAGGATCTGGTAATCGGCAATGTTGTTTTCAATAAAGGCGATTTCATGCCGCCCCGTTGAGGCCACTGCGGACAACGTACAAAGGAACAGGACTATCGCGACAAGGGCAGCGACTGCATCAATATTTCTTTTCTGATGTAACATAGAGGCCTCCGGGTAAAACATACTTTTGAGTTGTGACAAGCTGTTGCTATCCCTTTTTATTTGCACATACAAACATCGTATTAACTTGGTCCACCCTCTGCTCAACACACATGAATCAGGGGTCGGACTTTCTGCCAGCTTAGTTGGATACCTTATTCGGCGAACTCAAGGCCGGCATGAGGATCATCCATGGAAAGCCTTTGAATGCATCGACTCCGAGAGTGGTATATTCTGTAATCCCGGTGTTGCCATCATCGGCGGTAAGGGTACAAGTTATATTTTTCTTCTCCTCGTTCAGAGTTAATAAGTAGGTCTCCAATATGGCACCAGGGATGTCAACACAGGGAGCAGGGTCAGGCTTCCAAGTCACCAAGTCACCAAGTCACCAAGTCACCAAGTCACCAAGTCACCAAGTCACTTCTAAACCAGGGAATGTACAAAAAACAGGACTATCGCGGTCAGGGCAGCGATTGCATCTATCATTCTTTGCCAATTTGGAATGGGGTCTCCGGGAAAACTGGTCTTTGGGTTGTAATAAAAACAGTTGCTACTATTCATTATTCAAATGAGACTTCATAAGTCAAACTATTTTTAAAGTTTTTGAATGCAAACATCCAGTTGATCCAGTCCAGCCCTGCGGTGCAAAAAAGTCCATAGGTTGGATTTTTCAATATGTTTATCAGCACGTTACATGGGGGCATCGAGTGAGGTGGCATGGGAAAAATGGACACTTTTTTAGAGTGGATTAGAGCTCCATCAGGAGGTATTCAATGGCAAAAAAAAAGAAAGGATGACACACAGGAATTCAGGGATTCGTCAGTCAGGCTGATTGCTGAACAGGGATATAAGATCTTTGAAGCTTGCCCGTAATCTCGATCCATGTAAGCGTTTTGGGTCGATGAAAACGCGAATCAGAAGCGGGAAGTGACCGTATTGCTTTTCGCTCTGCTCAACAGAAAGATAAAGTTCAGGCAGAACTGATCAGGCATCGGCAAAGGCAGGCACCCATAGACTCTACATACAACCGGCAGAGTGATGGGTAATGTGACAACGTAGAAATCAAGCGCCTGGAAAAAATATCATGGCTTGCTGACTATCTACAACAGCAAAGGAAGCGTAACAGAAATGGTTGCAACGATATGTTTTATTATACCGGCTTCTCCCTGTCAGAGCTTCGGATCGGAGAAATCTGGTAGTTCTGATCAAAGATAATGGCCGACCCTTTTTTATCCACTCGAATAACCACCCCGGTGGCAGTCACCCAAGCCCGTTCACCCTCCCACGCCTTGAGGCTTTCCTTGGCCACAACAAAACGCAGTTGGGCCAATTCCTCAAGGGAGAGGAAGAACTCCAAGCGGACCTTGCTGGCAATAGGCAGAGGATTACTGGTTGCAATAAATGCTCCGCTGGCACTGATGTCGGCAGTGACAAGCTCAAACAGCGGGGTTGACCCGGTACGGGATTCCGCCGTGACCTTGGTCTGTAAGCTGAGAGACAAACGCTTCTGTTCTCTTCTTTCTTCTTGTACCATCCCGCCCATCCCTCTTGTCAGGAATTGTTACACAACAACCAACATTTTTGGCTTATTGCGCTTACAACTCCTGATGTCGTTTTTGCCATCCCATTGATGGTATTATTTTTTGGAAGCAGCTTTTGTCTTCCCTTTCTTGCTTCCCCACAGGGGATCATTGCCAAAACGATCCATCCACCAATCTTCAGGATCGATATTGTCTCTATCATCCGGCACTAACGGAATGCGAAACTGATCACAGTAACGCATGAGCAGCTCATAGCCCCTGGTGAGTTCCCGGATGATGGCAGCGTCGGCTGGTGATCCTTCACCGACAACATCTGGATGGTGCCGCTTGCACATCTGCCGATAGGCCCTTTTTATTTCACCCATGGTGGCCCGCTCAGCCAGATGCAATAATTGTCTGGCCTCATCAATGGCCTGCCATTCGTCCTTGGTCATGGCTCACCCCTTTTTCCAGCCCTTTTCCTCGCCACGCAACAGTCTGCTGATATTGGACCGATGTTGGAACCAAATGAGAAAGACAATGGCAAGCGCCACCACCAATATTGCAGGAGACTCACCCAAGATCCAGAGCCACAGGGGAATCAAGAGGGAGGCGGTAAGCGAACCCACGGAGACATATCCGGAAACGGCAACCGCAGCGACAAAAACAAGCAGACTGATCAGGACACTTCCGGGAGAGATAAAAAGGAAAACACCCAGGGCAGTGGCCACCCCTTTTCCACCCTTAAATTTGAGATAAAGTGGAAACATATGGCCGACAACCGTGGCCAGACCACACAAGACCACAAACAGCTCTCTTGCCCCTGTTGTTTCGCCAAGCAGAAGAGTGACGCCCCAGACAGGCAGAAAGCCCTTGGCCACATCACAGAGCAGGGTCAGAATGCCCAATTTTTTCCCCAGTACCCTACCCACATTAGTGGCGCCAATATTACCACTCCCCTCCAGGCGCACGTCAGCACCGACAAGTCGGCCTATAAGCAAGCCAAAAGGAATGGCACCGATCAGATAACAGGCCAGGATATAAATGATTTCTGTATTCATTGTATCAAAATGTTTTCTGTGAAAAGGAAGTGATTCTCCAGATGCTCCCGGAGACAGTTTTCAGCCTACCCCACTTTTTTCCGATTGGCAAATAGAACGGGACTCTCTTTGCAAAAAGAATCCGTTCTATTCTTTTAAGGATTCCAGTATATTCCGCATCATAAGCTCGATACCGGAAAACTCATAACTGACATAAAAGTGACTCTCAGACGTTCTCGCGGAAGAAGATGGAGAACAGTGCTTCCTTGTCAGGTTCAAAGACAAGATGTTTTCTGAAAATCTTCAGATGTTCGTCTTGTCTGTGACTGACAAATAACATGGTGGAAGCGCCAAGTCCGGCAATACGCTCCAGACATGCGAGCACCATCAAACGATTCTGATCATCCAGACCCAATGTCGGTTCATCAAGAATCAACAAGGCAGGGTATTTAATCAGCGCACGAGCAATCAAGACGAGCCGCTGTTCCCCCCAGGACAACTCTTTGAAGGCGATATCAGCTTTTTCTTTCAGGCCGATAAAGGCAAGCCATTGGTGAGCGATCCGCTTTTCTTTGTCAGAAACCGAACGATATACACCAATACTATCGTAGAGGCCTGATGCAACAACAGTCAAGGCATTTCCTGGCACTCGATAATCCTGGTGCAATGCCCCGGAAACAAGCCCAATATGTTTTTTGATATCCCAGATGCTTTCGCCGCTGCCTCGCTGATAACCAAAGGCTGTCAGGCCGTTGTTAAAACACTGAGGATGATCTCCGGTAATCAGCTGCAGCAGCGTCGATTTTCCCGAACCGTTCGGCCCGGAGATGATCGTATGTTCACCCGGCCGCAAGACCCAATTCAGATTTTGAAACTGGATAACCTCACCATAACGTACCTTACAATTGCGCATATGAAAGAGGGGATCAAATGTGACGGGTGCACTCAACGCGGGAGGCAATGCCAAGAGATTTCCCGAGTCAAAGTGAAAGAGAGTTTGCAGGGAATCGTTATTCATGATCCTGTCTTTTTCACCCTGAGCCAACAAGCGGCCCTTATGAAGCACGCCAATGTGGGTATGCCACTCCTGAACATCTTGCAGCTGGCTGACAAACATGAGCAGGGCCTGTTGCTCTTTCAAGTCAACCAGAAAATCGGCAAGTGATTGAGAGGATTCCTTATCCAGACCTTCAAAGGGTTCATCAAGAATCAATAAATCAGGCTTCGCCAGGAGGGCACGGGCAATCAGCAGTTTTCTGGTCTCGCCGGACGAAAGAACCCGGTATCCTTTTTCCAGCAAATCTGTAATCTTGAATTGTTCAACTACCTGCCGGATTGCAGCATTCTCCGCCCCGGTCTGCTGCAAGAGCTCCAGACCAGTGTGCCCCTGATCTATCTGATCCATGAAGTCGGTATCATCATCATACAATTCCGCTTCAAGTTGAGCCTGCTGTGCCTCCAATCCGACACAGAGGCAGGATGGAGGCACTTCAAAGAGTCGAGATTGAAAAACCATTTTTTCAGGTTCTTGAAAAATGCGGGCTAGCTGACTCTTTCCCGAACCGGTAGTCCCGATCAGACACCAGCGCTGCTGAGTCTCTATGGTCCATTGGCTGATATTGAGTTGTTTGCTGATTAAATCCTGGATATCAATCAATATCATACGATTACACCATATCATTCTTCTTTAGGGTACCTTGAAAAAGGTCTTTTTGTCCAAGCTCTGCGTCTCTGCGCGAGATGAATTATTACTCTGTAAACAAGGTAAAAATCCCCTACCTCAAATAGGAACATCATCGACAAGCTCTGCCGCTTCATCAATGGAATCATGAGCGGTATTGCCAACTACAGGAATAATTGAGATCACCGCACCGCCAAGCCGCATGGGTACGGTCACGACCTTGGTCAAAATACAGCCATTGAGCAAAAGAAGTGCGGTCAACAAAATAAATGCTTTTACAGCGTTCATAACAATGCTCCGAATAAAGACGGGAATGCGCCTGAGAAAACTGACTGACTGGGAAAGGTTGCGTGGTTCCATGCCAAACCGATTTTCCCCGGATGATCCGTCAGGGGAAGAGCGATCCTTTCCTAACCATGTCCTTACGACTTCGTATGCCGACCATAACATTTCAATGTTACGGTTACTTGTAAACAAAGGTTGACTCTTCTTTTCCTATAATAACCACACAGGAAAAGAAAGTTTTTTTCATTCCTGCAAAGAACGAGGACCAACATGGCCCCAGAGAGTACAAAACGCAGAAGCACCAAGGCCCTGGAAGCTGCGGCCAAATACATCTGCACCATAAAATGCGGGATGTGTCCCATGGCAGTGAAGAAATTCCCCTGCCCGTACGCATGTTCCGTGGAAGTCCGCCCCTGGCAATGCTGGATCGCCTATTTCCAGAGCAAAGGGCAGCCCCTCTCCGGACAGGAGTGAAATTGACTCCTGCCCGGAGTTCATCTTGCCAGGACAAAGCACCACAAATGGAGCTAAAAGAGAGTCTCAGGATTTAAGACACCGGAAATATTCCCTCGACAATCATACCCGATCAGGACCATGCACAACAGGATTCGCTCTGCGGCCGGTCATCACCCAAGTCTGCGCCCGATCAAGGTAGTAGTAGATCACCGGAGTGATGTACAGGGTCAGAAACTGCGACACCAGCAGACCACCAACCACCGCCAAGCCCAACGGCCGACGTGATTCCGCCCCGACACCAATACCAATGGCAATGGGCAGCGTGCCCATAAGCGCCGCGAAAGTGGTCATCATGATCGGTCGAAAACGAACCAGGCAGCCCTGATAGATAGCATCCAAGGGTGTCATATTCTCCTTCCGCTGCATCTCGAGGGCAAAATCAATCATCATGATGGCGTTCTTCTTGACAATCCCGACCAGCATGATAATGCCGACAAAGGAGTAGAGGTTCAGATCCTTACCAAAGAGTAAAAGCGTCAACAAGGCCCCGAGGCCGGCAGAAGGCAGACCGGAAAGGATGGTCAGCGGGTGGATGTAACTCTCATACAGAATGCCTAAAATAATATAAATCACCAGGATGGTCAGGATAAGAAGCAGCGCCAACCCGGTGGTCGATTGTTGATACACCTGCGCCGTCCCCTGAAAACTGGTAGTGATCGCTGCCGGCAATGCCCTGGCCTCTTTTTCGATGGCCTTCACGGCCTCCCCCAACGGCACATCCGGCTTAAGGTTGAAAGAGAGGGTCACAGCATTGATCTGCCCCAGATGATTGACCGATAAGGGTCCTAAACCGAGTTTCAGTTGGCCAAGCGATGCAATCGGCACCATCTGGCCGGAGGCAGAACGAACGAAAAGTGCCCCCAGCACTGCCGGATCTTTCTGATATTGCGGATCAAGCTCCAGCAACACCTTGTACTGATTGGTCGGGGAATAGATGGTGGAGACCTGCCGGGTGCCGTAGGCCAGATAAAGAGTATCCTCAATCTGCTGGGCCGTGACCCCGAGGCTTGCCGCCCGGTCGCGGTCAATCTCCAGGGTGAGCTGCGGATTTTTGATCTGCAGGTCGCTGGTCACATCCTGCAGCATCGGCAGTTTGCGGACCTTCATCTCAAAGGCCGTGGCCTGACGGTAGAGGTCCTCAGTGTCAGGACTCTGCAGCACAAACTGGTATTGGGCCTTGGCCCTGGTGGTATCTAATTGGATGGGCGGGGGGTTCTGCATGAACAGATTAATCCCCGGCACGCTCATCAGCTTGGGCCGCAGCTTCTGGATAATCTGGTCGGCGCTCAACTCCCGCTCCCGGCGCGGTTTCAACTTCATGAACATGAATCCACTATTGGAGCCGACTCGACTGCCGCTGGCCCCGACCGCTGACATAAAGGCCTCCACATCCGGTTCTTGCAAAACGATCTCAACCAGTTTCTGCTGGTTGCGTTTCATCTCTTCAAATGAGGCCCCCTGGGCACCCTCAGACATGCCGCGGATGGCACCGATATCATCGGCCGGCAGCAGGCCCATGGGCATCCGGGTAAAGAGCCAGACCGCAAGGACAGTGGTCGCCACAGTGAAGAGGACAGCACTCCGGCGATAGTTGAGGACGAAGGACAACGACCGTTCATAGAGATGCAACCAACCGTTGAAAAAGCGTTCCATGCTATTGTAGAGCCAGCCGTGGCGCTCCTTTTTCGGGGAACGGAGAAAACGGCTGCAGAGCATCGGGGTCAGGGTCAAGGAGACGATACCGGAGATCAGGATGGCAACGGTGATGGTGATTGCAAACTCATGCAGCATCCGGCCCAGCATCCCCGACATGAAGAGGACGGGAATAAAGACCGCCACCAGGGAGATGGTCATGGAGATGATGGTAAAACCAATTTCACGCGACCCACGCAAAGAGGCGGTGCGGGGATCTTCACCGGTCTCCATGTGGCGGACGATATTCTCCAGCATGACGATGGCGTCATCCACCACAAAGCCCACCGAAAGGGTCAGGGCCATGAGGGTGATATTATTGATTGAAAAGCCCAGAGAGTACATGGCGGCAAAGGTGCCGATGAGGGAAATCGGCAGGGCCAGACTGGGGATGATCGTGGCCGAAAGCTTGCGCAGGAAGAGGAAGATGACCAGAATCACCAAGCCGATGGTCAACAGCAGAGTAAATTTGACATCGGCCACTGAGGCGCGAATGGTCTCCGAACGGTCAAAAAGGACATTGATATCCACCGAGCCCGGCAATTGCGTACGGAAGGCGGGAATCTGGGCCCTGATGCGGTCCACCACTTCGATGGTATTGGTACCGGGCTGGCGCTGGATAGCCAGGACAATGGCGCGGGTCGACTTGCCCTTGGTGTTGTACCAGGCGGCAACCTTGTCGTTTTCAACACTGTCGCTGATGGTGGCGATCTCAGACAAGCGGACCGGGGAATTGCCACGGTAGGCTACCACCATCGACCTGTAGGCCTGGGCATCAAATAACTGGCCAGTGGCTAGAAGGGTAAAGACCTGTTTATCACCCTGCAGGCCGCCGGTTGGCAGATTGACATTCCATTTGCCGATGGCCGTGGCCACTTCTTCGAGGCCAATCTTGCGGCTGGTCAGGGCCTGGGGGTTGAGCTGCACCCGCACCGCATACTTCTGCGAGCCATAGACCATAACCTGGGCCACACCGTTGATCATGGAGATGCGCGGCGAGATAACGGTGTCGGCAAACTCATTAATCTGCGACAGGGGCAGGGTCGGCGAGCTGAGGGCCAGATAGATGACCGGTGAGTCGGCCGGGTTGACCTTCTTATACGATGGCGGATTCGGCATATCCTGGGGCAGCTGGCGGGCCGCCTTGGAAATGGATGCCTGCACATCCTGGGCCGCGGCATCAATATCCTTTTTCAGGGTAAATTTGAGAACAATGATCGATATGCCTTGACCATTGGTGGAAGTCATGGAGTCAAGGCCGGCGATGGTTGAGAATTCCCGTTCCAGAGGTGTGGCCACGGCTGAGGCCATGGTTTCCGGGCTGGCACCCGGCAGGTTAGAGGTAACCTGAATGGTGGGATAATCAATGCTCGGCAGATCGTTGACCGGCAGCAACTGGTAGGAGAAGAGACCGAAGACCAGCACCGCCAGCATGACCAGGCTGGTCATGACCGGCCGTTTGATGAACAGTTCTGAGATATTCATCGTCCTGCAGTCACTTCCGGCGTGGCCACCGGGGCTGGAGTTATTGCCTCCGCAGATCTTTTCCCGGCTTCCGGTTCCAGTTTCTTGGCCGTCTTGATCTCCACCTTGGAACCTGGGACAACCCGCATCTGGCCGTCAATGACGACCTGCTCTCCCACTTGCAGTCCACTGTCAATCACCGTTATAGCCTTGTAATCCGGGCCCGGCACAACCGGTCTGACTTCCGCGGTCTTGTCCGCTTTGACCACAAAAACAAACTGGCCGCTCTGTCCTGTCTGGACCGCCTGACTGGGAACAACCACGGCCTGCTCCCTGACCTCCAGAAGCAGAGAAAGAGTGACAAACTGTCCCGGCCACAACCGCTTTTGCTCATTGGCAAATTGCCCTTTGAGACGGATGGTGCCGGTGGTGGGATCAACTGCATTATCGAGAAACGACACCAGCCCTTTTTCGCTAAATCCAGCCGTTCCCGGTACTTCAGCTGCCACCGTCATTGGACCTGCGGCCAGCCGCTGCTGAACCAGTGAGAGGCTTTGTTCTGGGATGGTGAAGGTGGCACGAATGGGGATCAATTTATTAATGGTGACCAGTGGTGTTTCATTGGCCTTGACCACATTGCCTTGATCCACAGCTAATGCCCCCAACCGGCCGCTGATGGGCGCGGTGATGGTACAGTAGGAAAGCTGGGTCCGGGCGTTCTCGACTCCAGCCTGGTCAGCAGCGAAATCGGCCGCGGCCGTTTCCGCCCTGGTGCGGTAGCCTTCAGCCTGCTCCTGACTGACAAGACCCTCCTTGGCCAACTGCAGGTAACGTTCATAGTCCTTGCGGGCATTCTTCATGATAACCCGATTACGGGCCAACGAGGATTCAGCCTTATTCAAGGCAGCCTGATAGGGCCGGGGATCGATCTCAAAAAGGAGCGCTCCCTCCTTCACATCCTCACCTTCCCGAAAAGCAACCGTGGTCAATTCGCCACTCAACATGGGTTTGATGGTAACGCTCTCCGAGGCCTCCATGGTGCCGAAGGTCTTGATCTCTATAGGCACATCCTGATACCGGGCAACCGCAATCACTACCAGGGCTTGCGGGATGGATTTGCTTTTTTCTTTCTTCTTGGGAGAGCAGGCAGGAAGCGCCAGAAGTAAGATGAGAAAAATGGGCATACAAAAAAAATAACTGCGGTGCAGCATGGTAATTCCTCTGGTACTGGCCTTCAATAATAGTACTCCATAACCATTCAACATCTTGACAAATACACGACAGATCAAATTGTTACATATGAGTGATGGACAAAGAGAGAGCAGGTATTTTCTCAATGAAAAAGAGTGGCAATCGTCTAGCAGTCGGACCGGCAGGACAAGTACCCTAAAGACAGAGACAGCGTACCGGAAGCAGGACAAATTTTCAATGAGTTCCAGCAATATCACTCAGTGCTTTCGCACAATATTTCGATAAGCTCTTTAGGAAACAACGAGGTAGCTGTCAACCATGATTCGTTCAAATTCAGACGAACCATCACAGAAACTTTTTTTCAATAGCCACAGAAATATTAAATTCCAAGCGAAGCATCAGCTTGGGACAGGCTTCATATCAAAAAATTTGACACTCCACAAAAAATCGGGTTATATTACGCGAATCTCAGCCCCTTATGGTCTTGTTACGCAAGATACAGGCGCTTCAACATCTTTACTTCATCTTCACGGAGAGTCGTTTTGAAACACAGATTGCCCCACGTCTGAGCAATACCCCGGCGCACGCCGGCCGTCCCGGTTCGGGATGGACGATATTGCGACTCTCCTGCCCCCCATGAACGGTCCCAGGCGCTAACCAGGTAGTTCCCGTCCTTGTTCGCTGACGTTGTTCGCGGTTGCTTGCAGAGAGCCGCAGCAGATCCGGAAATATTTTTCCGGTATAACGTACAGCAAAGGAGGAGCTATGCACGCTTCTATTTCCACTCCCTCCGCTACGCAAGCGGTCGGAGCGGTTCTCGTTGTGGGTGGCGGAGTGGCCGGAGTCCAGGCCGCCCTTGATCTCACCGAACTCGGCCTCAAGGTTTATCTTATCGAAAAAAGCGGTGCCATCGGCGGGGTCATGGCCCGCCTGGACAAGACCTTTCCCACCAACGACTGCTCGCTCTGTATCCTGGCTCCCAAGCTGGTGGAGGCGGGCCGCGATCCCAATATCGAGATCCTGACCAAATCGGAATTGATCTCACTCGATGGCACTCCCGGCAACTTTACCGCCAGGATCAGAAAAGAGCCCCGTTACATCGACGAGGAGGTATGCACCGGCTGCGGCCAGTGTACCCTCTACTGCCTCAAGCAGATCGGTGATGACTATAACGAGAATCTCGGGAGCTCCAACGCCGCCCACATCGATTACGCCCAGGCCGTGCCCACCAGCTATTATATCGATGCCAAGGCCTGTCTCATGCTCAATTACCAGACCTGCGGCCTCTGTGCCGTGGCCTGCCAGGCCAACGCCATCCGTTTCGACCAAAAAGAAGAAATTCTCGATCTGGCGGTCGGTTCCGTCATCCTGGCACCGGGCCTGGGCCGAACCAGCAAAGAGGTGCTGGGCCGCTACGGCTGGGGCAAGTTCGCCGATGTACTCAGCGCCTTTGAGCACGAACGGCTGATGTGCGCCTCCGGCCCCACCGGCGGGGCGATCCTTCGTCCCTCGGACAAAAAACACCCCAAAAAGATCGCCTTTCTCCAGTGTATCGGTTCCCGTGATCAGACCTGTGGCAACAACTACTGCTCCTCGGTCTGCTGCATGTATGCCATCAAGCAGGCAACTCTCGCCCGCGAGCATGATCCCAGCGCCGAGATCACCCTCTTTTACATGGATATCCGCACCCACGGCAAGGGCTTTGATGCGGCCCGTGAACGGGCCACTGCCGAGAACAACTTCCGGGTAATCTATGCCAAACCCCCTCGAGTAGAAGACGTCTTTGACGGTGGACTACTGCTCACCTGGGCCACCGAGGACGGCAAACATCATTATGAGAAGTTCGATATGGTTGTCCTCTCCCAGGGGCTGGAGTCGCCGGACGACGCGGAGCAGCTGAGTCAGGCGGCCGGGATCGATCTGAACAACTACCTTTTTGCCCAGACCAGCAACTACGCGCCCCTTGCCACCAGCCGCCCCGGCGTCTATGTGATCGGCGCCTTTCAGGGGCCAAAAGATATCCCTGACTCAGTTACCCAGGCGAGCGGGGCCGCGGCCCTCTGTTCGGGGCAACTGGTCACAGCGCGCGGCACGGAGATGACCAAGGCGGTGTTTCCGGAGGAGCGTGATATCTCCGAGGAAGAACCCCGCATCGGCGTCTTTGTCTGCCATTGCGGCATCAATATCGCAGGCGTTGTCGATGTGCGGGCGGTACGCGATTATGCCAGAGACCTGCCCGGCGTGGTCTATTCCACCGACAACCTCTATTCCTGCTCTCAAGACACCCAGCAGCATCTGGTCAACATCATCCGCGAACACCGGCTCAACCGCATTGTGGTCTCCGCTTGCACTCCCCGTACCCATGAACCGCTCTTTCAGGCCACCCTACGGGATGCGGGCCTGAACCGCGCCCTGTTCGAGATGGCCAATATCCGTGATCAATGTTCCTGGGTCCATATGCACGAGCCCGAGGCGGCCACCGCCAAAGCCAAGGATCTGGTGCGCATGGCCGTGGCCAAGGCGGCCCATCTCACTGCCCTGCCGGAACAACGGCTGCCGGTCACTCCGTCGGCCCTCGTCATCGGCGGCGGTCTGGCCGGGATGACCGCCGCCCTTACCATTGCCGAGCAGGGATTCCCCACAACCCTGATCGAACAGGGGGATACTTTAGGTGGCCAATCCCTGTTGCTCACCGCCGACCGTTTTGGCCGCAATCCGCGTCTGGCCTTGGCGGAGTTGGCCCACAGGGTGAAAAACCATCCCCTGATCAGTGTGCGTACCAAAGCCACGACGGCCAGTGTCTCCGGTTATGTGGGCAATTTCACCACCACCATTGCCGGGAAGGCCGGCAGTGAGGTGGTCAACCACGGAGTGATGGTGATCGCCACCGGCGGCAGACCCTACGAGCCGAAGCAATATCTGCATGGTGAGTCCGAGCGGGTGCTGACCCAATTGGAACTGGAACAGCGGTTGGCATCTGGCCGCCCCCTCTCCGCCAAGATGAAACAGGTGGTGATGATCCAGTGCGTGGGCTCGCGGGGCGCTGATCTGGCCTACTGCAGCCGGGTCTGCTGCGGTCAGGCCCTGAAGAACGCGTTGCGCCTCAAGGCCATGAACCCCGACCTGACCATCTTCGTCTATTACCGCGACATGCGGGCTTATGGTTTTTTAGAAGACGATTACCGTAAGGCCCGAGAACTGGGGGTGATCTTCATCCGTTATACCCCGGAGAATCCGCCGAGAGTCAGCCGGGGGCGCAGCAAGTCGAGCCCGTTGAAGGTGGTCGGCTACGATCCGTTGCTGGCTGAAGATGTGGAACTGGATACCGATCTACTGGTGCTGTCCGTGGGCATTGTCCCGGAAGATCCGTCGATCTTATCGAGGATGCTCAAGGTGCCGGTAACCGCTGACAAATTTTATCTGGAGGCCCACGTCAAACTGCGGCCGGTGGATATGGCGGTGGATGGGATTTATGTCTGCGGCCTGGCCCATGCCCCCAAATCGATGGATGAAACCATTGCCCAGGCCCAGGCCGCAGCCGGTCGGGCCTGCCAGCCCCTGGCCAAGGGATCGATTTCTCCTGAGCCCATCGTCTCCCATGTCGATCCGGATCTGTGCATCGGCTGCGGCGCCTGCGAGACCTTCTGCCCCTACAAGGCCATCACCATTGACAAGGAGGTCAAACCCCGTAAAGCGCAGACCCTGACCGCCTCCTGCAAGGGCTGCGGGGTGTGCGCCGCCCGCTGCCCGACCATGGCTATCGACATGGGCCGTTTTACCCTGGAAGGCATCCGGGCTCAGATCGCGGCCTTTGGCGAGAGTGTTTAGCCGGTATGCGCACAAGTGACTGGAACCCCGTACTGGTGTGCGGCGCGGGCTTCAAACCCGTGATGCCTCTGTCTGATACACAGATGAGTTGTGGGTTCGATTCCCACTCCAGTCTCCACTATTCATAAACAACAACGACGACTTTTCGGATTGAAAAGTTTTTCGTATTTGGAGCACGCTATGTCAAATTATCAACCAAAAATTCTTGGTTTCCTCTGCAACTGGTGCTGCTACACCGCTGCCGATTCAGCAGGGGTGGGTCGCTACCAGTACCCTCCCAATCTCCGGGTCATCCGCATGATGTGCTCCGGCCGCCTCGACCCCTCCTTTCCCCTGGAAGGACTGGCCCAAGGTGCCGATGCCATCTTTGTCGGCGGCTGCCATCCGGGAGAGTGCCACTATCAGGATGGTAACTACCATGCCCTGGTCACCGCCGCCCTGGTCCATGAGACCCTGGCGCGGTTGGGAATAAACAAACGGCGGTTCCTTATCGAATGGGCCTCGGCCGCAGAAGGTCCGAATTTTGTCAAGATCATCACCAAGTTCACGGAACATGCCGCAACCCTGGGGCCTCTGGGGACAAGCGAAGGCATCGACTCAACGGTATTGCGCGAAAAACTTGCCCTGGCGGCTGCCACAGCCAAAGATCGCAAGCTCAGAATGAACCTGATCAGCGCCTCCAAAGAGATGATGAAGGGTGCAGATTTCTCACGCCCAACCATTGCCGGACTGGTGCATGACAAGTGCGACAAGGTCTTGACCGAGCTTATAGGAGAGTCTCCCCTATAAGCAGGCCACAGAATGCCTGGCTTACTAAATTTACAGCGGGAAGGATTTAATTGAGAATTCTTCCTGAAATGCATTGGTGGGATGAGCCCATCACAACAATAAAAAGGAGAACACCATGCTTGAAGTAACAGAATCAGCGGTTAAAAACGTCAAAGAATATCTGGCAACAAACAACATTAACTCAGCCATCCGGGTGATCATGCAGAGCAGCTGTTCCGGGACAAGCCTGGGTCTGGGACTGGATGAAAAAAACGACTCTGACAAAGTGTTTGAAGAAGACGGGGTCACCTTTCTGGTTGATAACGGAATGTTCGCCACCACCGGTGCCATTAAGATCGATTACATCAAGCCTTCCAGCTGCGGTTGCGGTGGCGATAGTGGCAGTGGTGGTTTCCTGGTAAGCTCCGAGAACAAACTGGGTCGTGGGGGCTCCTGCTCTTCCGGTTCTTGTTCCAGTGGTTCCTGCGGCTGCTGAACCAAACCAACAATAAAATTTTCCTGCCTTGGCCACCACCCTTGGCAGGAAAAAAAGCAATTGACAGGCAGATGAAAATCACAACGACACTATTTGAAGGAACGACCTGCCCCGAAGGTCAGATCCAGGAGAAACAAGACAGGGATGCAGTCGTGGGAAAAACTTCCATCGCAATTCACCAAACCCGAAAATTTTCCAAACGAATGGCTTACATGGCCAGAGCCGGAAAAAACGAACGCATTGTTGCAGATCGGGCCAAACAGATCCTTACTGATCTGCAGGCTAATCCTCTGCATGAGGAAGCGGAATGCAAACGTACCCGCCACGGAGAATTACGCCTCAATGATTGCCGTAAATATGACCTGTCTTGCGGATTCCGGCTCATCGCCCTGAAACGGGACAACCGGCTGATATTCACCTATATCGGCAGCCACGACGATTGTCAGCGCTGGATAGAAAACAACCGCGACTACCAGGATGTGATCGAATCCACCCCCGTTCCTCTGATGAGCATGAAAGAGCAGCAAAAAAATGATATGGAGGCCAGGAGAGAACAACCAGACAATTATGACGAATATGAAGAACGCTTGATGGCGGAAATTGATGAACAATTGCTACAGACAATTTTCGCAGGATTTTGCAAGAAAGCCTGAGTAACAATACTTTTAAATAAAGATTAGCTCAATATGACCGATTAATATATAGTATACAAATTCTGTTATCGGACCGACACCCTCTTTGCATGGTTGCCACCACTCAACACAACCACTGGAAACGGGGATCTAAATCCAGGAAACCAAGAGGCAAGTTGATATGAGCGGTATCGTTGTTCCGGAAATAGCTATCCCTCTCACGAACCGGGGAAGGAAGGCGTCCACATCAACCACTGCTCAGAGCCCGCCTGCTCGACAATTTCAGGATATACTTGCAAAGGCCACCAAGCTGCAAAAAGACAAAACACTCCCAGCAGCACAAGCCCCTATCACATCTGACAAAAACTATACTATTCAGCAAGGCGATACCTTATCCGAGATTGTTGCCACAGAATCAAAGAGACTTGGTATCAATCAGTCTAGGAATGATCTGTATAACATGGTGAACCAGATCGCCGAGCAGAATCATCTGATGAGTCCGGACACCCTTTTCCCGGGACAGCAGATTGATCTCTCCAGCATTCGTCAGCCGCTATCTGAATCAGCTTCTGAACCGATAGCTGAGTTGGCATTCCCCCCGATCTTTGACCAGTTATCCGGACCGGCATCAAGCTCCGCATCTGAACTTCGGCCGGACACCACATTCCAATCTCCCGTTGTTGGAAAAATAACCTCCCTGTTCGGCATGCGCAACCATCCTGTTCTGGGTGAAGCACTGCATCATAATGGGATTGACATCAGCCAACCCACCGGCACCCCGGTCAAACCACTGAGCTCCGGGACAGTCACTTTTTCCGGCAATAATGGTGGTTATGGCCAGATGATCGAGATTGATCATGGGAATGGCCTGACGTCCATTTACGCCCATCTTTCCAAACTTTCAGTGCGTAAGGGGGAACAAATCAGCTCGGAACAAACCATCGGCCAGGTTGGTGAAACGGGCATGACAACCGGCCCCCATCTCCATCTGGAGATCCATCGCCAGAACGCCGCCATCGATCCACTCACCGTCCTGAACCGCCAGCAGATTGAGCCCAACCTCATTTTTGCCGAGGCCAGGAAAATACAACGATTTTAAGCCACTGACACGAAAAAACCGAACCATTTCCATGGCAAGAATCGTATAAGCAAAGCCGCAAGAACCAAATTCTCAGCATTTCGCCATCAGCACCTCATCTCATTCCCCACGTTGAAAGAAAAGGTCACTATTTCTAACGCTCCTTGAGAGCGTCCAGAAGTATTGCATCTGGCAACTGAAGCCGCTATAATAAAACAGCTCTGGACAAAAGCAGAGGTTTCTTATTATAGAATAATCCTACGCATACAAGGTGACTCCATGTTGGATCTAAATTCAACCTTGGCCTTTGAGGTCAAGAAAGAACTTGCAGATCGTTACTTTGGGTTTCGCAAGATCATTGAAGAGGATACCAATGCATATCAACAAAACATTATAGCCTCGGCGCTGGATCTGGAAGACAAGATTGGTTTCGATCTTGTTCGCCTCTATGTTCTGCTGAGAGACAACGCCCTGATTGATGATCTGTTCAAGATCACCGGGTTGGGCAAGGTTCTTTTTTATGATCAATACATTACCATGTCACCCACTATCAGAAAACGGGTGCTGAAAGATATCCCCGTCCATGGCCTTACCCGAAAATGGCGCTTTCAAAATATGTTTTTTGACATTTACGACTCTCTGGAAAAACATGTTGCCGACTATCGGCAGAATATTCTTGATCTGGCCGAAGACCAGGAGACTATCAAGGAAGAAATCAATCTCTTTTACCAAAAAAATGATATCAGCGGCATTATGCTTTTTCTCCGTGGCATGGACGGGGAAACTCCTGGCAGTTCCGGCCCTATGGCAGGCGCTATTGACACCGATAACGTTATCACCATGGAGCAGAAAATGCGCATCCAACCCCCTCAACCCGTTGAAAAAATCCTGCCGATCCTCTCACTGATCCCTCCAGCTAAGGAAATAAAAAAGGAACTGCAAGAACTTATAGACACAGCCTTTTCCAGACAGCCTGAGTTCGACCCCAAAAAGTTATGATTTTTCAGCACCCAAAAGACACTCTCTCCTTAAATGACTGCCATGACTGTTAAAATTCTACTGGCAGGATCACACCATAAGGATAACTCTGTCCTTGCAGAAACAGTACGGAGCCTGCAGACTGAGATCGCTGCCGAAATTTTTCAGGCCACTGATACGACCGAGATACAGCACCTTTGCCAAGAACATGATTTTTCTCTCCTCATCCTCGATGAGACTATGCCGGCAATAAATGAGTTGCACCCGTTTTCACTCTCTCCTGCCACATCCATACTGCATATTGTCTCCCCGGAAGAAAATCTTTCCAGCTGCGCTACCGGGCAACAGGGAGCATATATTGATTATATTTCTCCACCGCTCAGTCCGTCTCTCCTGCTGGGTAAAATTCATACCCTGCTCCATATCCACCACTTGAAGCAGAAGCTGCTCTCCAGCCAAGAAGCGTTACTGGATCAGAAAAACAAAAATCACCAATACCAACAATCCCTGGAACAGCAGGAGTATTACCTGAATATGCTGTCAGTACGAGATGGACTGACCGGACTTTTTAACCGTAGACATCTGAACCAGGCACTCGAAAAAGAGATACTCAAGGCCAGAACTCAGAACACCGATCTGACCATGCTCCTCATCGACATTGATTACTTCAATGAAACAAACAGGATATCCGGCCAGCTCTTTGGCGATTCCATTCTCAATGAATTTTCAGCACGACTCACCCAAAATACTCGGGGTGACGATCTCTGCTTTCGTTTCGGGGGAAGTGACTTTATAGTTCTTCTTCCTCAAACAAACCTAACAAAGGGCTGGGAGCATGCAGAGAAACTACGTCTGGCATGTGCGGACAAACCGTTCACCAGCGGTCACCACAGTCGTTCTGTAACCGTGTCTATTGGAATTGCTTCCTTGCTGGAACATCATCCTAAAAATCAGGATGAGTTTATCAACATGGCTGACCAAGCGAGATATCAAGCCAAATCCGAAGGACGTAACCGTGTCATCGTCTACGACCAGAACCATATTATAAAAGACGGGAAAATCGATACTGTTGCCTTATTGCAAGAGACACTGCAGCGGATCCTTGAAAAAACCAAAGACAGCTCCATTGCCTCTATCCAGATCCTGACCCAAAATGTCACCGGCAAACACCGGGATGAACATACAGAAAAAGCCACACAGTACATCCACCTGCTCTGTGAGCGCCTGGGACTTCCTAAGAGTATTCTCGAAACATTTTCCAATGCCCTCATGCTGTACAGCTGTTTCCGCTTACTGCTCCACCGGGAGTTACTCTCCAAAAAAGAGAAATTTAGTTATAACGACAGACAAGTAATCAATGATTTGCCATATAAGCTTGCCGAACTTACGCAACACTTTGACTATTTTTCCAATGAACGTAACATGTTACTCTGCCAGGGGGAACATTATGACGGCAGCGGTTATCCAGAGGGACTGGCGAGAGAGGAAATTCCCCTTGCCTCCAGAATATTCAATCTGGCAGATGCGCTTGCGGCCATGAGTTCTGATCGGCCGTACCGGAATCGTCTTAGCCCAGCCGAGATTTTGAGGGAACTCGGCCGAGGGGCCGGCACTCAATGGGATCCGTCACTGGTATTATTGACCCTCGACATTCTGCACGAACAAAAATTGTTCCCCCTAGATGAAGAGCTTCTCTTGCAAACAAGATTGCTGGTCGCAGAAAAAACCTCTCAATCATCCGGCCACACTCAGTGACCGATCTCTCTCGAAACAGGCCAAACTCATATTATGCCCCAATTAAATCTCACATCAGCTATCAAACAGATAGACTCCTTCCCTCCACTTCCCAACACGGTCATCCGGGTCTTAGAGATTACCGGTAACCCTGAAAGTTCTGCTCATGAACTTATGCAGGCCATCCTGCCTGATCAATCCATGTGTGTCGCCATCCTCAAGATAGCCAATTCTGCCTTCTTCGGCAGACCACGGAAAGTATGTTCCATCGAGGAAGCTGTTGTGGTTCTCGGTTTCCAGGAGATCCGTAACATTATCTTGACACAGGCAGTTTTTAACTCTTTCCAGAAATTAAGAAACACGAAGAAAGAAGATATTGACACCCTCTGGCAACACTCTTTAACCTGCGGACTCGCAGCCAAGATTATCGCTACGCACACTGCAGGATATTCTCCGAGTCAACTCTTCATCGCTGGACTCATCCACGATATAGGAAAACTTATCCTGCTTATCAGCTTTCCCAAGTACTATAGCCCTATACCTGAACTCTCTGAGCACCTGCCGTTTTCTCTTTCTTCTGAAGAAGAGGAGATATTCGGGATCAGCCATGATGATGTCGGCATGCGCCTGCTGAATCGCTGGCTCTTTCCTGAACAGCTTTGTGCCTCCACCGGCTACCACCACCACCCCGGGGCCGCTCCAATAAGTACCGAATTTTCGTTGATCGTACAGATGGCCGATATTCTCAGCCACAATGTTCTTCGCAACGAAGCTCTAACTGGCCAGGAGATCCTGGATCTCATCAATAAATTCACCCCGGAAAGCACTCTCTCATGGAGCCGTTACAATTTCCTCTGGCAAGAGGAAGATATCGAAAACTGGCTGACGGATCTGCGTTCAGACCTCGCAAATGGAACTCTTCTCAATGTCTTCGACTGATGATCTTCCAGGGAGATGGCAACCTACCGAACTTCATAACAGGTTTGATTGAGATGGTTTAGCGAAAACAGAGAGAGACAAGACGGGAAGATCTCCATACTTGAGTACGTTTACAGCGACAAGGAATATAGCACAGGCTAGTCTTTGGGATATATTCACAACGCTATCAACAATTGAGCATAGAAGAAGCTGAGATCCCAATGCAAATCCCTATTATTCAACAAAAACTCCGCAGCACCCGGCGACTGGCCGAGATTCTGAAGGTCTTATCCAAGTTCGGTTTCAGGGAGATTATTATTGATTTGGGATTTGATAGCTGGCTACCCGGCATAAAAAAAGAAGAACAGACGGGGCCGCCGATTCAGGCAACAACACTCTCCCGACCAGTACGAATGCGGATGGTCTTTGAGGAACTCGGGCCCACCTTCATCAAACTGGGCCAACTCTTATCCACCAGACCTGATCTAGTCCCGCCGGAATGGGCGAAGGAATTTAAACAACTTCAGGATAACTGTCCACAAGTACCCTATACCGAGATCCAGAAAGTCCTTGCTGAAGAGTTTCCCGGCCGCCTCACTCTTCTCTTCTCCTCCATTGAGCAGACAGCATTGGCCGCAGCCTCCATGGCTCAGGTGCATCGAGCCACCCTGGTTAATGGAAGCGAGGTGGTAATCAAAGTCCTGCGCCCTGGAAATCGACAACTGATCGAAGAGGATATGGCCATACTGGAAGGTATGGCGCAGTTTGTTGAACAATATTTTTCTAACCTGGGTTACAGTCCCATAGCCGTGGCCAAGGAGTTTTCACGAGAACTGTCCAAAGAAGTAAACCTTATCCATGAAGGACAATCTACGGAACGGCTGCGCCGTTACTTTCAAGACGATCCCAACATCTGCTTTCCCAAGGTCTATTGGGAGGCCAGCACCAGAAATGTCCTGACCCTGGAAGAGATCCATGGTCGACTGCTCTCCACTGTAAGCCCGGAGCAATTGGGAGCTGACACGCGCAGAGCCATTGTCGCCAGCGGCACTGATGCCATCTTTAAGCAGTGCCTGCGTTTTGGTTTTTTTCATGCCGATCCCCACCCTGGAAATATTTTCCTACTGCCAGGCAACAAACTCTGTTTTATTGATTGCGGCATGACCGGACAACTAGATAAAAGAACAACTGAGCACTTGATCGATCTGGTCGCCGGGGTAATGAAGGGAGATATCGAAAAACTGTGCCGAGTGTCCATTGAACTGACTGATATTGACCCGCTGCTCACCGACAGGCGTGATTTTCGTTCCGACCTGCAACAATTCGTCACGCACTTTCAGGAATCCGACCTGCAACATCTGGATATCACCAAATTACTGTCAGATTTTTTTGCCATGCTCCAGCGTTATCAAGTCCACTGCCCGTCTGACCTGCTATTTTTGATCAAGGCCTTGACCACCATTGAAGGTGTGGCTGAGTATTTCGACCCGCAATTTGATGTCCTGGCCCATGTTGAGCCACAGATACGCGAGATTGTCACCAGACGCTATGGTTTCGCAGCCATCCGTCAACGAATGGAAAAAAGTATGTCCGGTTATCTCGATCTCCTGGAGAACATGCCTCAGGATATCCAACGCTTTCTTGATCAGTTCCGACACAGCCAGTTCACCCTGAACCTGGAGATAAAACGTATCGATCATCTGGCTGAAAAGATGGATTCTTCCAGCCGACTCACAGGAATCTCCATGATCATCTCGGCACTGATTGTTGGTTCCTCTATTCTTATTCTGGCTGATCGAATATCCGGAGCCCCTGGCGTTTTAGGCACTCTGGGTACCATAGGACTGGTGATGGCAGGTATTTACTCTGCCGGTTTTGTCGCCGCCTTTCTCTGGAAGCGGAAATAACAACGGCTGAGGTAAATAGAGTAAAAACTTAAATATGAGTTATGTATCTTTTAACTTTGTAATTCGTAATTCTCAATTCGTCATTCTGCCTTCATAGCCTCTGCCATCTGCTCACAGATAGCTAGAAACGAATCCACCTCAAGACTGGCCTCACCGACAAAGACCCCGGACAGCTCCGGGACTTGCAGGTAATCCTTGACATTGTCGGCCTCGAGGGAACCCCCATAGACTATCGGTCTGCCTGGTTGGATCTGAGAGATAAAGCGCGCAGTTTCAGCAGCCTTTAGCGGTGGCTCTGGAATCCTGACCACCATGGCCTCCACCGGTCCATAAGCAATGATCATCTCCTTGCTGTCAATGTCATTCAAGGCAAGAAGCTGGGACATGGCGTAGGGTTGATCCACGCAGACAATGGGAACCAACCCCACATCCACCACCTCACCCATCTTCCTGGCAGCATCCTGCGAAGTCTCATGAAAATAGCGCCTCCTTTCAGAATGGCCGATAATCACATAATCAACCATATCTTTGACCATATCTGCAGCCACCGCCCCCGTATAGGAACCCTTGGGAAAAGGCGAAATATCCTGGGCAGCCAGGGACACGTTTTCAAGACCCAGAGCATATACATATTGAGACAAAGACTGCAGACAAATAAAAGACGGGGCAACGATGACTGTAAGACCCTCTACCGGCCGATACCGTCTGGCGAATTCAGAGAACCAGTTCCTGGCCTCGGCAGCCCCCTTGTTACATTTCCAATTACCAATCACATATTTTTTCACAATTAGCACCCTGTTCCAGCAGACATTCAACGGATCGTCACTTTTTGAATGTCAAAATTTATTTTCGAGCCACATCCTTGCGCTGAATTTCTTCCAAGATCCTTTTCCTGATGATCTCTTCACTCAGGCCGCTAATAATGATCTGTTTTCGACGTGACTGGTGACCTTTATGAATACTAAGCTCCTGGCGGGCAATCTTAAAAAAAGAAGAGAAGAAAGCAATGAGCGCCTTGTTCGCGGCATCGTCAACTGGAGGCGAGGTAATGGCCAGCTTAACAGCTTGATCATGGATACAGACCAGAGCCGTGCGAGAGGCCCTGGGTTGGACATAAACAGCAAGCAGTGATCTTCCGTCCGGCAAACACGACAAAAAAGGCATAGCTGTCAGAGGCCAGAAACCCGTTGCCATACTCCCATGGAATCAGATCCTCTCATCATCTTCGTTGTCACCTTCTGCTTCACCAAAGACAGACAGGAGATCACTCTCCCCGTCTTCAGAAGAAAAGGTACCAGCGTCCATGTTGAGTGCTGCCAGATCTTCGGAAGCCAACGATCCATCTTCAAGAATCTGAATTTTCTGAAATAATTCATCATTCCCCCTTTCAGAATCCTGCACATTATCATCAGCAGCCAAGATATCCAGATTCTGCAGATACGACTCCAAGGTTGTACGCAATATCTGCCGCACCTCTTCCCGTTTATTTTGCAGCGCCTTAATCTCTTCAGGCAGGCGAGAGAGTTCGGCATGCGCCTCCTCACGCAGAGCTGCTATCTCGGCCCTGGCCGCCTCGAGAAGCTGATCCGCCTCCTGTTTACTCTTCTCCTTCAGTGAATCACAAAACTTTTGAGCTGCGGCCAGGGTTGATTTGAAATCAACCTCATCTTTTCTGGCTTCCCGCTGCTGCTCTTCCATGAGCTCAATCTTGTGCCCCAAGGCCTCTTTCTCTGCCTTTTCGCTCAGGAGAGCCTGTTCTGCTTCATGAATCCTGACCTCAGCACTGGCCAGCGCTTCCACCTGCACCTGTTTTTCCTGCTCCAGAGCGGTGATCCTTTCTTGCAACCCTGCCGCTTCTTTAGTCAGAAGAGCAATCCTCTGCTCCAACCGTAGGCCTGACTGTCTCAATTCTTCCGCCATCTTTCTGGCCTCGGCACTGCTGGCTTCCAACGAGGCCTTCTGTTGTTCTAGTTCTTCCCGTTCTTCATGAAAGGTCTGAAGATCATCAACCTGGAGCCGGCACCGCTCCTGCAACTCAAAAAACTCGTCTGCGATGACATCTAAATAGGCGTTGACCTCAATGGGATCAAATCCTCTGAATTTAAGCTGAAATTCCTGATCTTTGATTATCTGTGGCGTTGTGGACATAATACCCCTCTGTATCCTCTGAGAATTAAAGAGTTAATTTGTTATGTGCCAGACCTCAACCCATCGCCCTGGCCATCTGTTTCAAAGTGGGAACCAAAAAACTCTGAAGAAACATTATCACCATAATGAGAATCATGGGAGAAAAATCAATCCCCCCCATACTGATAGGAATCCACTGTCGAATTCGGCTCAACGGGGGCTCTGTAATATCATACAAAAAACGAACGACAGGATTATAAGGGTCGGCATTCACCCAGGAAATAACTGCCCTGCCTATCACAACCCACATATATGCGGAAAGCAAAAAGTCTATCAACTGAGCCAAGGCCATCATAAAATTATTCAGCACAAACATTTTTCATACTCCTTTTTATGAAATGCCCCAGATACTCAAAGGCCGTTTACCCTGTTTTTTCTTCCCTTCATTCGGTTTCCAGCTTGTTACGCCACCTTGCTGCCCGCTGTCACCACACCGCTTACCGTGGTTAAAACCAGACGTTTTTTTCCCTCAACCTTGGTCTTAGCGGCCAGGACCATACCCTGCGACTGAACCCCCATAAGCTCCACAGGTTTCAGATTGGCCACAATCAACACCAGCCGGCCAAGCAGTTCTTCCGGCGTATAATATTCAGCGATTCCGGCGACAATGGTTCGCGTGTCCGGGGCCTTGACCGTCAGCTTGAGCAACCTGTCTGATTTTTCAATGCGCTCGGCATGCACCACCTCAGCCACCCGCAGATCGATCTGCTGGAACTGTTCAAATTCAATAACTCCAACTTCCGCGTCCGCCACCTTCTTTTTCTCCTTTTTAGGGGAGTTTTTCTTGGCTGAAGCTCCTGTTACCGCCTGGGCAGCACCGCTTTTCTCGGGTTTGTCCATCCGCGGGAACAGGGATTCTATTGCCTGCAAGCTCGTACCAGCAGAACTCAATCCCCACTGTGCTCCTTGCGAAAAATTGCTAATCCGTGGATCATTACCATCCAAGCCCAGCCCTGCCGCCATCTTCTGAGCTGTCTCCGGCATCACCGGACGCAGAACAAGGGTCAACAGACGCAGTGTCTCCACCAGGTTATAAAGAACCGTGTGGAGACGCTTCTGCTGCGCCGGTTCCTTGGCCAGTACCCAGGGTTCACTTACAACAATATATTTATTGGCATGGCTGATCAGATCCCAGACACTCTGCAAGGCCCGATGAAACTGGAACCGCCCCATATTCTCGCGATAGAGGGACAGCATCTGCACGGCCGTCTCTTGCAGAATCATATCGGGTTCCTCAGTCGCGCCGGGGATCGGAACCTGTGAATCTGTATATTTCTCGAGCATGGCCATAGAACGACTAAACAGATTACCCAGATCATTAGCCAGATCAGAATTCTTGCGCATCACAATGGCCTCACTGGAGAATGAGGCATCAAGACCGAAAGACATCTCCCGCAGGAGAAAATAACGTACCGTATCCACACCGTACTCGGTAACTAGCTCCGCCGGACGCACCACATTGCCGATACTCTTGGACATCTTGATCTCACCCACATTCCAGTAGCCATGGACATGGAGCCGTTGAAACAGGGGGAGACCCATGGCAAGCAGCATGGTAGGCCAATAGATGGCATGGGGCTTAAGAATATCTTTGGCAATCACATGTTCCGCCACTGCCCAGTATTTAAGAAAAGACTCTCCTTCAGGATAACCAATGCCCGTGAGGTAATTGATCAGAGCATCAAACCAGACATAGGTGACAAAGTTCTGATCAAAAGGTAGGGCAATCCCCCAAGTCAACCTTGAGGTGGGACGAGAGATACAAAGATCCTCCAGAGGTTCGCTGAGAAAGGAAAGAACCTCATTCTTGTAACGCTCAGGGGTGATAAAATCAGGATGCGCATGAATATGATCAATCAACTGCTGTTGATATTTGGACATGCGGAAGAAATAATTCTGCTCCGTAATCGCTTCGGGAGGTCGTTGATGATCAGGACAGTTACCGTCTACCAATTCCTTCTCAGTCAGAAAACGCTCGCACCCCTTGCAGTACAAGCCCGTATATTCACCAAAATAGATATCACCCTGGTCGTACACCTGCTGCAAAATACGCTGGACCGTCTCAATATGCACTGCATCCGTGGTCCGGATAAAATTATCAGGGATGATATGAAGCTGCGGCCAGCTCTCACGGTACAGAGCGCTGATCCGATCCACATACTCCTTGGGCGACACCTGTTCTTTTATTGCCGCCTCAGCGATCTTGTCACCATGTTCATCGGTACCCGTCTGAAAGCGGACATCGTCACCACATAACCTGCAAAACCGGCTGTAGACATCGGCGACAATCGTGGTATAGGCATGTCCCAGATGGGGCTGGGCATTTACATAATAAATCGGGGTCGTAATATAGGTTGTCATCGCTCACATCGTCACGTGCGACGAGTAGATAGTGGTTAGTCTTTAGTGTCAGTTAATTGTCCTTACTTCTTGTCCTTCTTCCCGCTCTCCTCAACTTTTACCGGTTCAGACTCCTGCCATTGCTCCTTGGTCAACAGATGACTTTCCCCTTGGCTGTCGCTGACAAGGATGGTTTGCTGCAAAGGATGCTGCCGTCTTACCTGAAAGATATCTTCTCCAATCCTAATCCGCTTGCCGGGTTTAGGCATCCCTTTCCGCTCCCGGCGATAGGTGGAATATTCATAGGTCAGACAGCAAAGCAGACGATTGCAGACCCCGGAAATCTTCGTTGGATTCAGAGGGAGGTCCTGCTCTTTGGCCATCTTGATCGAGACTGAGTCGAATGTATCCATAAAGACGGAGCAGCACAACTCACGACCACAGGTGCCAAGGCCGCCGATCATCTTGGTCTCGTGACGTACCCCCACCTGCCGCATCTCCACCCTGGTGTGAAACTCTAACACCAGATCCTTAACCAGATCCCTGAAATCAATTCGATTATTGGCAGTGAAATAAAAGACTATTTTACTGCCGTTAAAATAACGTTCAGCGCGCACCAGTCGCATGGGCAGTTTATGCTGCTCAATAAGTAGCTTACACGTCTTGAAAGCCGTTTCTTCCCAGATGGCAATGGTTCCATATCTCCCCATCTCTTCCTGATTTGCCCGTCTTATCAAGGCATAGGAGGAGCGGCGGTTCTTTTCACATCCATGACAGGAAGGAGCTCTACTGATAATGATCGCCGGCTCAGCGCCATGATCTGTTTTGACCATCACCGCATCCTGAGCCTTCAGATCAGGCAACTCTGACGATGCCGTAAACTCCTGCCCTTTCTCCCGAAAACGGATACGGTAAAAAAAGATTTGTTCTTCCTCGGTCCGCTCCTGCTCCACCGATTTTGCGTCCTGCTGTTTCGACATGAATAGTTAATATTTTGAGATTATGATAATCTGAATAATTCAGATGGAGAGCCCGTAGTCTTCTATACTGTTAACCTAACGGTATAAACAAGATGATCACCTGAATGGCCAAAAGCATAAGGCACCGATGACTTCTGCACCGGCTTTGGTGCCGCGACTCTCGGCCATTGCTAGCCTTCGTAACGAAATCGTTATAGGGGGAATAAGTTATGTCGTAACGATTCCTCAATAATCATTGCTGCAACTGAAAAAGAAGCACCTCGCACACCAAAATACGGTTACAATTCCGAGCAAGTTCTTTCTCAGCCCTGTCAACTGCCTGCAGTTTATCAAAAAGGTGACGGGAATTCCAGTGTTTCCAATTAATTCCTCTCGGCGCCTCACCCATGGCACCCATGGCCACCAGGCCATCTCCCTCCTGACCCCGGCAATCCGCAACCAGCAGGTCTCTCAACCAGATACGCAAGAGACCAAAAAGAGGAAGCAGATCTTCCTTCAAAGCCGCCATCTTCTCAGCTGCCTGCAGCAACAACCCAACATCTCTGTTCCCGTCATTTTCGGGATCAGAGACCAGAGCCACCACCTCCCGCCAGAGGGCAACCATCTCACTTCTGTAGAAGAGCAAGGCCTGTCCGGGACACCCCTCAGAAAGTCTGGCCAGGAGCCCGGCAGTTTCATGGTCGAGGTCAGGCTTTTCCCGCAAGAGAACCTGAACCGTCTCCTCCTGCCCCAGACTGAAAAAAGGCACCACCTGACACCTGGAGCTGATGGTGGTCAAGACCTCCCGGGCGGCTGCCGCAGTGAGGATCAGTAAATTATTATCAGGCGGTTCTTCCAGGGTTTTCAGCAGACTATTGGCCGCCTCCGCCCGCATGGTATGGATATCCTCCAGTAGAACCACCCGGACGGAAGACTCATAGGGCGGATATGAAAGAGCCTGGATCATTTCCCGGATACGGTCGATCTTGATCGTCCCCTTCTCCGGACTGATCACCAGAAAATCAGGGTGATTCTCCGAACTGTATTTACGACAGGAGGGACAATGACCACAGGCATCCATCCCCTGCCGCTGTTGGCAATTCACTGCCGCGGCCAGACTTCTGGCAAAGAGCTGTTTTCCCACCCCGTCCGGTCCCCGGAACAGATAGGCGTGAGCCAGTTGCCCAGACTCCAAGGCCCGGCCCAGTAGGGTTCTGGCCTTTTCCTGACCTACAAGACGGGAAAAAGAAGGAGTCAATTGTCCTGGAAGTGCGCCCATTCTCTTGTCTGTTTTCTACTTACTGTTGATCTGATCGTCATTGTTCAGGCTGCTCAGACCGAGTTTTCAGGATGTCGCCAACAGACCAAAACACCAAAAAGTTGCAGATAGAACAATACGCCTTATCCTGAGCCGCTGAAAAAAATTCCCTGACCACCTTACATGGAAATAAGGGCACCTAAAAAAGTGTCTGCTGGCGTGATGACGATGGCGCCGCCCGCCGCTCAACCGGACTCTCTACCACTTCTTCCTCCCGTGACTCCAGAGGACCGAGATAAAGATATCTCTCGAGAGAACGCTGATACTCGCTCCACTGCAAGCCCGGTTCCTTCATCTTCTTGCGCAATTGCTCCATCAGATTCATCTTGGCATCCAGGTCATCAACAAAGCTGAGGACAAAGGCCTCAATGGTCATGGGCACGGTGGGCGAGCCAAACTCCTGACGGCCATGATGACTGAGGATCAGATGTTGCAGCTGGGTGAGGAGCTCGGCCGGAAAATCCTTAATATGCGCCGCCGCTTCGGCCACCATCTCGCTGCCCATGACCAGATGCCCTTTCAGCCGCCCCTGGGCAGTATAATTAATCAGGGCCACATCCATGGCCAGCTCTTCCACCTTGCCAATATCATGGAGGAGAGCACCAGCCAGCAGTAAAGAACGATCCACCCCGGAATAATGAGCGGCCAGACCATCGGCAATACGGGCAACGGAGAGAGAATGCTCAAGCAGCCCCCCGACATAGGCGTGATGAATCCCTTTCGCTGCCGGGGCATCCTGAAAGCGTTGCCACATGGGCTCTTTCTTGAAGAAAAACTGCAACATTTTTTTCAAGAAAGGATTTTTCACCGAGGTGACCAGGGCCTGCAGGTCTCTGGCCAAACGCTCACGATCCTGATCACAGACCAGGACAAAATCAGCAAGGTCAACCTCTCCAGGATCGACAGCCCGGACAGCATCGATCTTGAGTTGCAACTTACCTTGATACGTCTGAACCTGACCTGCCAGATGGACAAAACCACCGACCTGACAAAGCCCCTGATACTCCTCGGCCTGATCCCAGATCGGCCCCCCGATCTCGCCGCTCCGGTCAACAACCTCCAGAATGAGGTAGGGTTTGCCGGCCCGGGTCTCGGCCAGACGCGCTGTCTTGACCAGAAAAAAATCATCCAGCCGGTCGCCCTCTTTTAACTGATCCACAAACTGTGTCTTGTGCATGGCTAGTTCATCTTAATTTTATCGCGTAACTTTGGCCATTATCGGGGCAGAGGCCACTCAAGGAAGCCGCCGGAAAAAATTGGCTGTTTCCTTGAAGCGGCATAAGAGGCCGTAAACGAAACTAGCAAGAAAAAGACCTTGCTAGTTTCATAACGGCCTCTAAACATTAAAACGGAAAAGAAGACAATCGCCGTCGGCCACCACATATTCCTTGCCCTCAGAACGCATCAAGCCCTTGTCCTTGGCCACCGCCTCGCTCCCGCAGGCAATAAAGTCCTCATAGGCAATGGTCTCGGCCCGGATAAAGC
>JAQVER010000130.1 GCA_028697885.1 Desulfocapsaceae bacterium | reverse complement strand
CTTGGCCGCTATGCAGCAGGAGATTGAAAAAAAGAGTTCGGCCTGGAGTGCAGAGAAGAAAGAGGCCCAGGTTCGTGAGTATCAGAAAAAGGGACGTGAATATCAGGCGAAGACCGAGGATGCCCGTTTTGAGCTCAAACAGTTACAGGATAAAGAACTTGAGCCGATCTTGAAGACCTTGCAGTCCGTAGTTGAGGCCTATGGCAAGAAAAACGGTTATACCGTAATTCTTGATTCCAAAGTTGGTGTTTTGTATGCCAATGCTACTATTGATATCAGCGCTGACTTAACCAAGGCCCTTGATCAGGCAATGAAAAAGTAATTCTTTCGATATGGGTATATAGCTGGGCACAGTTTATGTGTGCAATAAAAAAACGATGCCAAGGGAGATGACGCCTTTTGCATCGTTTTTTTGTTGTTTCCTCTGCCTTATGCAGTTTGTCAGGCGTGGACAAACCTTGAATCAAGGGAGAAGAACTCCTTTTTCCTATCGATTCCTGACTTTCCATCTTAAAATTCATACCTCAGCGGGACTGCCATTGGGGTACAGACTCTTTATCTAACGAATTGCAACCCCTGGAATTTATAAAGTTTACCCCGAGGACGAATTGCGGGGAATGTGGTTATGCCGCCTGTCTGGCATTTGCTGCAGCAGTGACCAAAGGCGGAGAGAATCCCGGCAAGTGTCCCTATGTCGATTTACAAGGTCTTGGTGATGAATTTACCGAGACTGACCACGGGAGTGGTGGGCTGTCTGGTGTTGCCGGACTGCTCGATGAAAAAGATATGGCCCTGGTGACCCACTTGAAAGGTAAAGTCAGGGAGGTGGATTTCTCTGCTGTGGCCTCCAGGCTTGGATGTGATTGGTCAGGAGTGGAAACAAATCTTTTACATTTTCGCTATCTCGGGCATGATGTTACCCTTTCCTGTGAGGGTGTATTTTTTGCTGGAAAAGAGGTTCAGGATCCCCGCGATCAGATTCTTTTGTATAATTATGTCTATTATGGTGGGGGGGATGCCCGGTCTGGTGAATGGGTGGGAATGGAGTCTTTGCCTAACTCCATTTCTAAGGTGCGCACCCTCCGGGTCTATTGTGAAGAGCGTATTGCCAGCCATTTTTGTGGAAGAGTGGCCTTGCTCAGGGATTGTGCCGGCAGGATTGATGCGGTGGTAAGAGATGATCTGGAGCAGAGTTGCACTGCCGCTTTTCAGGTAGCAGTGCTGCCGCGTTTGCCTATTGTCATCCTTTTCTGGGATGAAGATCTGGAAGACGGTTTCCCTTCCAGGGTCAAAATCCTTTATGATCAAAATGTGTTGAGTGTCCTGGATATAGAGTCGCTGGTTTTTGCCTCGGAGCGGATGGCTGAACGTTTAGTGGAGTTGAGTGGATGAATACCCATCTAGTTAAATATGTACCACAGTTTGCCGGAGCCAGAATCCTGGTGATTGGCGATATTATTGTTGATCATTTTATCTGGGGGACGGTCAGCAGGATCTCGCCAGAGGCCCCCGTGCCTGTGGTGAATGTAACCAGAGAAGAGATGTTGCTGGGCGGTGGTGCCAATGTCCTGCATAATATTTATTCCCTGGGGGGCGAGGCCGTGCTCTGCGGAATTATCGGTAATGATGAGATGGGTGGCCGACTGCAACAACTGCTGACGGATCTTGGTACCTCGAGTCAGGGCTTGGTGCGGGGAACAAGACCAACTACCGTCAAGACCCGGGTGGTGGCCCATGGACAACAGGTCGTCCGATTTGATCGTGAGCAGACCGGTGTCCCTTCAGAACAGACCATTGCTGCCATGCTTGATTTTATCGACAAGAATCTTGCTGATTTTGATGTGGTTATTATCTCTGATTATTACAAGGGGGTTATTTCACAACCCCTGATGAGCCATCTGCTGCACAAGGTACGTGAGGTGGAGCAGGAATGTGGCCGCAGGATTCCGGTGGTCGTGGATCCAAAACCCGATCAGCCTGACAGGTTTAAAGGGGCAACCATTATTACCCCTAATCATCTGGAGGCTGAAAAGATGTCGGGCCTGCAGATCAGGAGCGATGAGGACTTGGTTCAGGCGGCGGAAATCCTGCGGACTAAATTTTCCTGTGAGGCAGTGCTCATCACCCGTGGAGAGGCTGGGATGTCCTTGCTGGAAAAGGGGCAGGATATGGTTACCATTCCCACCATGGCCCGTGAGGTCTTTGATGTCACTGGTGCCGGTGATACAGTGATTGCAACCCTGGCCCTTGGTCTGGCTGCCGGGGCTTCATTTACCGAGGCGGCAACTCTGGCCAATGTGGCGGCTGGGATTGTGGTCGGTAAAATCGGAACGGCGACGGTGAGCAGTGCAGAGATTCTGGCTGAGCTTCATGGAGAGCAGCCTTAATATAAGAATGAGGAAATAATGGCCTGTAAGAGTATGACCGGTTTTGGCCGGGGTGAGGTTGCCTCTGGCGGACGGGTGTGGATGGCAGAGCTGCGTTGTGTCAATAACCGTTATCTTGACCTGAAGATCAAGATACCCCAAGGTTATGCCGCGCTCGAGGAGCGGATCCGGAAAAAGGTGAGCGCTTTTCACCAGCGTGGTCGCGTTGATCTGTTGCTGGCTGTGAGCGGCGAGTCTTCTGATCTGGTGAAGATGCATGTGAATATGGAGCTGGTCAGGGCCTATAAACTTGCCATGGAGCAGATTGCCCGGGAACTGGGCAGGGAGGCGATACCTGATCTGGCCTTTGTGGCTTCTCGTCCCGAGGTTCTGGTTCAGGAACAGCAAGGTGAAGATCTTGAGGCTGTCTGGCCGCATCTGGAGCAGGCTCTTGACCAAGCCCTGGTTGCTTGTGAAACCATGCGCCAGCAGGAAGGAGCGGCCATGGTCCGGGATCTGTCAGCGCGCTTGCAGGTATTTACTCTGACTATTGCCAAGATTGAGGCGGGAATTCCGGAACTTCTCAGGCAGCGAGAGCTAGTCCTTGGTGAGCGTTTGCAGAAACTGCTGGGTAATGTGCAGCTAGATGAGCAACGTTTATGTCAGGAGGTTGCAATTCTGGCCGACAAAACCGATGTCACCGAAGAAATTGTCAGGCTGCAAAGTCATATAGGCCAGTTTCAGTCCTTTCTGACAGAGAAGGAGGCTGTTGGCAGAAAGCTGGATTTTCTCCTTCAGGAATTTCTGCGTGAGGTCAATACCATTGCCTCCAAGATCAATGACGCGGCCATTGCTTATCTCGCGGTTGAGTTGAAGAGTGAACTGGAGAAGATGCGCGAGCAAATTCAGAATATTGAATAGCGCTCGACGATACTCAAGAAAAGGTGACCAGCGATGAAACTTCTGAATATAGGTTTTGGTAATACTGTTGCTATTGAGCGGATTATTGCCGTGATTAATGCCGGGTCTTCACCCTCCAGGAAGTTGAAAGAACTGGCAAAACAAGAGGGAAAACTGATTGATGTGACGGAGGGCAGAAGAACTCGTTCCATGCTGGTGATGGATTCGAATCATCTGATTCTCTCTTCTGTGCAGCCTGATACCATTGGCCAGCGTCTGACGGCGCTGGAGGTTGAGTATCATCTTGCAGAATATCAAGAGACCCAGAAACAGGGAAAGCAGGACAAGTGATGACCACGGGAAAATTGTTTATCCTGTCAGCTCCATCAGGGGCTGGCAAAACCACATTGTTGAAGAGGGTGATGGCGGACCTGCCAGGTCTGGCCTTTTCTGTCTCCCATACCACCCGGCTGCCGCGAGCGGGTGAAGTGGATGGGGTTGATTATCATTTCGTCAGCCGTGGCCAGTTTGAGACAATGCGGGAACAAGGTACTTTTCTGGAATGGGCTGAGGTCCATGGTAATCTCTATGGAACCAGTAGGCCGGCGGTGCTTGCCCAGCTGGCAACAGGTGTGGATGTTATCCTTGATATAGATGTCCAGGGCGCTGCAATTCTCCGAGATTCTGCGGCCCTCCCCGCTGCCTCACTCTTTATTACCCCACCTTCTTTGCAGGAGCTTGAACGACGTCTGCGTGGTCGGGGAACCGACAGTGAAGAGACCATTCTCCTCAGGTTGAAAAATGCCAAGGTGGAAATGGAGGCAGCGCTTGAGTATGAGTATCTGATTGTCAATGACCATCTGGAACAGGCCATTGATACCCTGAGAGCCATTGTAATTGCCGAGCGCAGTCGGGGGCATCGTCTGCCGACGGGGCAGGCCATTGAGATACTGAGTGAGCTATGAAAGAGAAAAAGGTTGAGAGAGCCGGGCAGAGTCGAACTCTGCGTATGGATGAGGATCTGCTCTGGGGCACACATCCTGTTTATGAGGCCTTGCAGCAGGAACCGGAGAGGATCAGTGAAGTCATCCTTCATAATGATCGTAAAGGGGCCAAACGGGAAGAGATTATTGCGCTGGCCAAGGGGGCAGGGATAAAACTCTCTTTTGTCACTACGATTCATCTGACCGGCCCTGATGCGGCCCAGGCCCGTCATCAGGGCGTGGTGGCCAGGACCAGTCAGGTGCCGTTACTCCCCTTTGAAACCCTGCTGGCCAATTTTGCGGTAAAGGTTGAGCAAGGGGAATCGCCCCGTCTGATTGCTCTTGATTCCATGCAGGACCCTCATAATCTGGGAGCAATTATCCGTTCAGCCCATGCTGCAGGTATTGGTGGTGTCTTGATCACCAGAGAACGTTCCGCCCCTCTGGGTGGAATCGCCGCCAAATCCTCTGCCGGGGCCATTTCCCATATCGACATCTGTCAGGTGGTTAATCTCGCGACGGCCCTGCAGAAATTGAAGAAGGCCGGGGCCTGGATCTTCGGGGCGGTAAAGGATGAAGCGGCTCAGTCAATCTATAAGACTGATTTTAAGCTTCCAGCCTGTGTGGTCGTCGGTAGTGAGGGACAGGGGATCAGACCCCTGGTGCGTCAGCAATGTGATGTGTTGATCTCCATTCCTATGGAGGGGAGTCTGGATTCTCTCAACAGCTCTGTCGCTGCCGGTGTGATCATGTTTGAGATGCTCAGGCAGAGAACTGGCTAATCCGTTTGATACTGTTGTCTTTAATTTTGTAAGTCAGTTTGTGATTTGATTTTTGCTGCCATCCAATCAATACCATTGATTGGATGGCACCTGCTCTTATTGCGGTATTATCTGGTCTCAGTTACCTACTTTCAGCTGACCGCCTTTACCTAACCCCCCCTGGACCTCCTGGGCCTTGTAGTTGCGCAGGGAGCGAACGATGTTGTTGTAGGCGTCCATAAAGGCGGCGGCAATAACCTTGCCCTGCGGGGTGTTGGTGTAGCCGCTTAGTCCTGCCCCACCTGCCAGACCACCGGCCCCGCCGAACAGGTTGCCAAAGCCGCCGATGTCGGTCTTGGAGGCGCTGCCTTCGGCTGCGGCAATCTGAACACTGGAACGGTTATCGATCATGGTCAGCAGGGCGCTGGCCTCACGGGTCTTGGTGTTGGCGCCAGCGGAACTGACAAGAGCGCCGGCATGACCACCAATCATCCCACCTATAATTCCGCCAACAGCGCCTGACATGCCGCCGGTATCGCCTTCACTGAATACAATCTCCGGAGAAAGACCGTAATCGGAAGAGACCATCTGTCCTTTGCCGAAGTTGCTGCCTTGACGCATCTCCCCGGATTGCTGTAACTGCCGTTCACGGTTCATGGCGTTCATTCCGGCCGCGCTTCTTTCCACCACCACAAAGCAATTGGATTGCTGGATCAGCAGGCGCAGAAGATTGGCGGTTGGTGGTAGATGGTATTCGTTGGTGAGAATCGTGTACCAGCCTGCTGATTGGTTCTCGATCAATGAAATGGTGCCCAGTGGAGCGGCGCATTTTTCCAGGGCGGAACTTTCACCACTGCTGGAACCTCCGGCGGCGCTGCCTGTAGCCATGGTTTTGGCACTTTGGCTGCCCATCTGCATGCTGGTGTCCACGCAGGAGGATGAGATGAGTGCGATTGCGGTAAGGCTGAGTAGCGTGAGTTTGGCAATGGTCATGGGTGCCTCCGTTGATGGTGTGGGTGGTGTTGTTGCTGTCAGGACTTTTTAAAAAGATTATGATACCCCAGAGGGAAAATCAACAGATATTTTAGAACACTATATCATTTCTGCCAGTCTCTTTTTCCAGCCTTTTGACTCTCAGCCGTTGTTCAATAAGAACTGTAATATGGAATGGTATGTGCCAAATAAGAACATGAGGAAAAGATTGTTATTTTAGACGGTTATTTAGTTTTTCCTGGAGTAGAGCTCCCAGGCTGCCGACAGCCTCCTCCTGTTTTTTTACTGACTTCTTTTCTGAGATAAACTTCTTATATTCGTCTTTCTCAGCCGTCTCTTCGGACTCGCTGCTGACATAGTCGGTGGGGGCCAGGCTGATCTTTCTGGTTTCATTGTCAATCCCCTCTATCTTGACCTCAATCTCCTGCCCTTCTTCCAATACTTCGCGGGGGTGATTGATGCGGCGGCCACCCCCAAGTTTGGAGATATGGATCAGGCCATCAACGCCGGGGGCCAGGGTGACGAAGGCCCCAAAGGTGGTCAGGCGGGCTACAATTCCGCTATGGGTTGATCCCTCGGTAAATTCTTCCCGGGCAGCGTCCCAGGGATTGGGCAGGGTTTCTTTGAGGCTCAGGGTAATGCGTCCTGCCTTCCAATCCAATTTTTTGATCACTGCGGTGACCTCCTGGCCCACGGTGAGGTGCTCCTTGATATCCTCCACGCGGCTCCAGCCGATCTCCGAGATCGGAATCAAGCCATCCACGCCACCAATATCGACGAAGGCTCCGAAGTCACGGATGGAGCTGATGGTGCCATGAACGGTGCCACCTTCCTCCAGGCTTTCCTGCAGGGCTTCTTTCTGCCGTTCTCGTTCCTGCTCCAACAAGGCCCTGGCAGAGACCACGATATTGCGGCCATTTTCTTCAAAGCGGGTGATGAGGAAGGTCATGTGGCGGCCGGTGTACTCTGCTCCGGCGTCATCAACCCGGTGCAGTCCCATCTGGGAAAAAGGGCAGAAGGCACGCACTGAGCCGCCAAGGGTAATGTCAAAACCACCCTTGATCTCTTCTTTGACCAGGCCTTCAACCGGAATAGCGTTGCGCCAGGCCTCTTCCAGATGGGTCGTATTTTTGCCCCCTCCAAGCTTGATGGTGAAGAGCTGTGCGCCGCCGGCAGACTTGAGGAAATAGACTTCCACCTTGTCGCCAATGGTGGCGGAGAGCTCACCTTCTTTATTCATTAATTCAGAGCTGTCGAGGATGCCTTCATTTTTACCACCGACATCAAGAAAGACCGAGTTCCCACTATGGCCGACAATGGTGGCAGTTATCTTCTGGCCTGGTTCCAGACGGCGCAGGGATTTTGATGAACTTTCCTGGAACAGATCGGCAAAACTTGGTTCGGTTGTTTCCTGATTCATGGGTAATAGCCTTGTGTAGATGTTTGATATGATAACAAGTGAATAAACGCGAATATACTACCATCAAAATGAAGAAAGTTAAAAACAAAAAGAGGTTATGGGGCGAAGGCAGGAATTGCCAGCGCCAGAACCCGCTCTCCCTCCTGGAAGAGGAGCCGTTTGGTGATCAGATCGGCCAGAAAATCGTTCATGGCCTTAGTTGGAACGGTTGGGAATTGTCCGGCCACTTCATTCCGATCCCGGATTGTCTGGCAGTAGAGATAGATTGCTCTGGATGTTCCGCGCAGTCGGTGCTGCAGGCAGGGGCCATTGAGCTGTTCCTGCCGGATGACAAGAAAAGAGCCACCGTCCCGGTAGCTGAGCGGAGGGATTCCATGAAGATCGCGATGGGTGTGGAAGGCCTGCCATCGGGCAATTTTTTT
>JAQVER010000042.1 GCA_028697885.1 Desulfocapsaceae bacterium | reverse complement strand
CTCGACACGATTCCGCCACCTGCAAGGCATCTCCTTCCTATGGATAAATATCATCTCACTGCCTCCAGAGTCTCTGGAGGTTCCTATTGCCCTACCATCATAGTTGCCAGAGGTTGTCCTTTTTCCTGCACTTACTGCTCACGCATTTTTGGTAAATCACTGCGTTTTCACTCCATCGAAAGGATTCTCTCTGAAATTAACTCACTGATTTCAATATATCATATTAATCAATTGAACATTGAGGCGGACACGCTAACAGCCAGCAAAAAATTCCTAACCCAACTCTGTAGAGGGTTAATTGATTCAGGAATTAATAAACAAATTAAATGGACCTGCGAAAGCAGAGTGGACACGGTTGATGAAGAATCGCTTCGCTTGATGAAAGAGGCCGGATGCTGGCAAATCAGCTACGGAGTAGAAACAGGTTCACAACGTTTACTCGATAAAATCAATAAAGGAACCACTCTTCAACAGATTGAAGAAGTTTTCAGAATAACGAAAGAAATAGGAATATCTATCAGGGGATTCTTTATGCTCGGCCTACCGGAAGAGACAAAAGAGGAAAGTCTTGCAACTATCGAATTCGCAAAAAAAATAGACCCATTATGGGCGCAATTTACCCTGACAACACCCTACCCAGGCACAATGATGTTCGAAGAATTGCGCCAGAATGGGGAAATTAATAATTTTGATTGGGACAATTACAATACATGGTCAGGATGGCAAGGAAGAACTACAATACCATATATCCCTAAAGGAAGAACAATTAAGGAATTAATTGAACTTCAAAAATTAGCCATGCGAAAATTTTATTTCAGGCCAAAAATAATTGTCCGCTTCTTGATTTCCGTGACTTCAATATACGATCTCAAAAAACTCCTGAATGGTGCCATTGTTTTAATTAAGAGTAAATTCAGTTAAAATGAGACTTTTGTAAAAGTCATGAACAGTTTACTTTTCGCAAATCACACCTTGACGTAAATATATTGTTCCTGTTTAGATCATATTTCTCCTATGCTCAGGCACGACCAGAGTATGCATGATCAACAGTTTCACATATCTTTGATATATCAACTTGTTTTAAGTGTCCTATCTAAGACTCAACACATCAACAATTAAAAAATACTGAAAAAAAATAAATGGGACAATCAGAGGCACCCCCCAAACAGGAAACTGGCGAAGTCTATATAACAAGCAATATAGTTATAAAAAAGATAGCGGGAAGATTAACAAAAAATATTAAAAGGATACTTCAAGAAGTTAAAGCTGACCAGCTCATCGGGCTTGACATTGGTTGTGCCGAGGGACATCTGCTGGCTGATTTAAAAGACAACGGAATTATTAAAAAAATAATCACCGTCGAGCTGGAATATAGTAAAATCGTTTCTTCGGTGCTCAACAGATCTGAGTGTTTCTTCGTGCAAGGCGACGCCTCTTGCATTGGTCTACAAACAGAGACTTTTGATTACGTTTTGGCAACTGAAGTTCTCGAACATCTACAACATCCAGAAAAGGCACTAGCTGAAATTTGTAGAGTGGCAAAAAAAGAAGCTTTTGTTGTTATTTCTGTCCCTTACGAACCTTTTTTTCATATCGGCAATATCTGCCGCGGAAAACATCTCCACCGTGGAGGAAAGACACCATCCCATCTCCATTTTTGGAATCGAAACGAAGTAAAAGCGCTACTTAGTCCATTTTTAAAAATAGAAAAAGAATTTTCCTTCGCTACCTTCCCTTGGCTACTTTACCTTTGCAGGAATAAGTAGATGCGCAAGTCCCCCATTCTTTTTCAAACTTTCTCCTTTATCCTCTTACTGATTGTTGTCGTCATCTGCTATGCGGAGAGAATGGCTCTCCTTTCTCTCATACAAAATGCTAATTTGGTATGGCTGGCTGCTGGGTTCGTCAGCTACATATGTAACTATCTCCTACGATCCTATCGCCTAAGGATACTAACAGGTTTTCATGAAAGACCTTTTAGCTCCATCTTAAGAATTTCCTGTCTACATGGTTTTTTTTCCTATTTTCTCCCCCTGCGATCCGGTGACATCTCTCTGCCTTTATTATTAAAGAAAGAATCCGGCATTTCTCTCTCTATCGGCAGTGCCATCCTTATAAAATCGAGACTGCTCGACATGCTGTCACTGGGTTTTTTTTTAGCAATATCGACATCGTTTTCATATAATCATATTAAATCATACCATTTACTCTTATTTGCGATTTGCAGTTTCTGTCTCATTATTGTTCCCTACTCAATGGTTTTCCTGTTACGACTACAAAAAATCACATCATTAAATTTTTTCAAAAATTTACCCCAGGATTTCCAGCTCAAGCAATACACCGTGACAGAAATATTTCTATCATTTCTCATCTGGTTTTTTGTTGGCTGCACCCTTTTTTCGGTTGTCGTTTCCTTATCCATCCCTCTTTCTTTTTTAGATATCTGGTTTTTGACCGCCATCCAGCTTCCACTGCAACTGTTTCCTATCCAAGGAATAGCAAATGCCGGCAATCACGAAGCAGGATGGGTAGCTGGTTTCGTGATCTTGGGGATAGCACCTGAGACGGGCCTTGGTTTTGCCCTTGCCTCACATGTCGCTCTTATTCTTTACGTAACCATCCTTGGAGTCATTGGTCTTTTCATTAAGCCGTACGCCAAAACTTCACATTACTCCTGAACTCGATCATATCTCATTTGAGAAATCTGTTCAGAAACCAGTCCCATCATAAAAACAATCACTGAGGTCGAAAAAAGCAGGGCCGACATATTGGTGAATCGTTGCGTTGTTATATAAGTATAGATATACCAAAATAGACCACTCAGCATAAGGAGACCGCTCAAAGGCAAAAAAACCCGCATCGGCGCAAAAAGTGTTGCCACCTTAGTAATGATCAATAAAAATTTCGCGCCATCCTGTAACAGTCGAATTTTACTTTTCCCAACTCTTTTCTTAGTGGCAATCTGAACATATTTCACAGTCCTCCCGCTTCTTAAATAGGCCATGGTAATCGTCGAAGGATAGGAAAAAGTATTTGGCAACAGATAAATAAATTTTCTCGCAACCTCTGCCCGTACCAATCGGAAGCCGGAAGTCAAATCTTCTACCTTGAACATGGTCACATAACTGGCAAACCAGTTATAAATGCAGTTGGCAAAATCTCTATGCAGACTTGTTTCCGACTCTCTACCTCTTGCGCCTACAACCATATCATATCTATTCTTATGTTCAAGGAGCCTGGCTACATCCTCTGGTTGATGCTGGCCGTCTGCATCCATCATCACCACCCACTCCCCCTGGGCACAACGCAGACCGGACTTGATGGCTGCCCCGTTGCCGATATTATAGGGGTGCGGCCAGACATTGGCCCCGGCATCCATCGCCTCTTTCATAGTGTTATCGGTTGAGCCGTCATCCACCACCAGAATTTCGAAATCAGGATACAGCTCTCTGAGCGTTTGGATGGTAGTACCAATAACACCTTCTTCGTTATAGGCGGGCAAAAGAATGGTTACCTCACATCTGTTTTTCTGATCCAAATCTGTATTCCTCATTTTATATAAGCCGCATCAGGGTTGGCCGCGTTTCTGAATTACAGCAGACAAAAAAGCCACCAATGTTGTATAGATCGTCTGGTTCTACCATGATAAACAACATGACAGAAGTGACCTTCTAAAAATAAAGTGTACAGGAAATTACAATCCTTTACAAGCTTGGGGGGAAATAGGACTTATCACAAGCTGCTGCAGGCAGACTGAGGCGAATTACACGAAGAGCTTGACCTTGACAGCTTCACCAAGGCATGCTAGCTGTACTCCATGTAACAATAGCAATTCCCCCTACCAGCATGCGCATCTGAGATGGCAAGGAGCCTTTTAGAATGAACAATCTTTCTTTCTTAATTGACCGTTTTAAGTCCCGGCAGGCAACTATCGGCATTATCGGTTTAGGCTACGTTGGCCTTCCTCTCATGCTCCGTTTCAGCTCTGCCGGCTTTCGAGTTGTGGGAATAGATATTGATCAGAACAAAGTAGATAAACTGAATGCGGGTGAAACCTACATTGAGCATATTCCTTCAGAAAACATCAGAGCGGCCGGCCAACGTGGTTTTGAAGCGACAAATGATTTCAGTCGTTCGCAGGAAGCAGACGCTCTAATCATCTGTGTGCCAACCCCCCTCAACAACCACCGGGAGCCGGACATATCCTTTATAATCCGGACAGTAAATTCACTGTTACCCTATTTGCATAACAGGCAGATTGTTTCCCTGGAAAGCACAACATATCCAGGAACGACCGAAGAAGAATTATTACCGCGCATTGAAGCAAACGGCCTAAAAGTGGGGCAAGATATTTTCCTGGTTTATTCACCGGAGCGGGAAGATCCAGGCAATCCCAACTTTACGACGCAGACCATTCCGAAAGTCATTGGCGGACACACAACCGACTGTCTCCAAGCCGGTATCGCCCTCTACAAGTCAGCCATTGATGTTATAGTTCCAGTCAGTTCCACCCGGGTTGCCGAGATGAGCAAGTTGCTGGAGAATATCCATCGTGCTGTCAATATTGGTTTGGTTAACGAGATGAAGATCGTCTGCGATCGAATGGGAATTGACATTTATGAAGTCATCCGCTCGGCGGCTACCAAGCCATTCGGTTTTACGCCTTACTATCCAGGCCCTGGCTTGGGGGGGCATTGCATCCCTATTGACCCCTTTTATCTTACATGGAAGGCTCGGGAATACGGGGTCACAACCCGATTTATTGAACTGGCCGGAGAAGTGAATACCAATATGCCTCGCTGGGTTATCGGCAAGGTCATTGAGGCATTAAACGGACAGGGGTTGGCCCTCAAAGGTAGCCGCGTCCTGGTTCTCGGTATCGCTTATAAAAAGAATGTGGCTGATATGCGGGAATCCCCAGCGGTGGAACTTATGGAAATGTTGCAGGAAAAAGGCGCTGAGATTGACTATTCAGATCCATATTTCCCACAATTTCCAAAGATGCGGCAGTATCACTTTGATCTTTCCAGCGTCACCCTCAGCCCCGAGGTCGTAGCTGGCTATGATCTAATTCTGCTGGTAACTAACCATGATTTGTTCGATTACGATATGCTTCAGAAAAACGCTCGGCTCATCGTAGACACTCGCGGAGTTTACCAGGATCCGGCAGAGAATGTCGTTAAAGCATAATTCATGGTGCTAACAGCTTATCGGCAAAATCCTTAAGAACGATTTCCACCAGACCATCGACTCTCGGCTATGCCACCCATAAGCTCGTAAAGAATTCATCTTAATCTGCTTATGTCGCTACATGGAGAACCAAATCCATTCGTGAGTGGATTTTAAAACATATTGATTCGGCGTGTAATATACAAATTTCCGTCGACAGGTTTCTTGAATATCGAGCTAACAAGCCTACCATTCATTCCAAGTCTTTTTTCCAGGATGACTCTATCGTAGGATTATCTATAAATTCCAAGACATGAGAGCGCAGCCATTCTGTACAATCATTATTATCCAGTGGTACACTATAATAATATCCTTGGATAATATCACAGCTAAGCAATTTCAAACGAGCAGCTATCTCTTTTCTTTCTACACCTTCGGCAACGACTTTGAGTCCCATATTATGGGCAAGATCAATGGTCGAACGAACAATCACTGCATCATTTTCATTTTTCAGCATATCCTGAACAAAAGATTGATCAATCTTTAATTCAGAAATCGGCATTTTCTTGAGATACGCCAGAGAGGAATACCCGGTACCAAAATCATCAATAGAAATATTGATACCCATTTTTGCCAGATGGACAAGGATCTTCAGGGCTCGCTCGGGATCCTTGATAACCGATCCTTCGGTGATTTCAAAGGTGATGTAGCGGGCAGGAACATTACTGGATGCTAGCAGGCCCGTAATTATGTCCGGCAAATCAGCGTCAAGAAGCGTTGCGGGACTCAGGTTAATGGCAATACCTATTTTGAGTTGATCTTTATGCCATTGTTCTGCCTGTGCCAGGGCCGTTTTAACAACCCAGAAAAAAAGCTGTTTGATTAACCCGGTTCGCTCCGCCAGCGGGATAAAATCGTCCGGTGGAATAAGTCCGTGCTCTGCATGCTGCCAGCGCACCAAGGCCTCAACACCAATAGTTGAGTTGCCGCTGATATTGATTTTTGGCTGGTAATGAAGAACAAGATCACCATTGTCAATAGCCTGACGTAATTCACCCATCAGGGTCAGACGTTTCGGATTGTGTTTATCAAGCTTTGGGGAATAAATCGCAAAACCGTCATTATTCTGTTTGGCAACATACATGGCGACATCAGCCCGCTGCATAATCGTGTCGACATCCTTGCCATGCATTGGGAATATGGCAATGCCAATACTGGCCTGCACATCCAAATTCAAACCTCCGACAATAAAGGGAGAGAGAAAAGCGTTCTGAATTTTTTCAATAACAATATGGACATAGTTCCTTTCTTTGACCAAGGGAAGCATAATGGCAAATTCATCACCACCAAGACGGGCCAAGGTGTCTGATTCCCGCACCACTCCCTGTAAACGGAGTGCCACATGTTTCAAAACCTGATCTCCGCTATGATGACCAAGTGTATCATTTATGTCTTTGAAATGATCCAGATCGAGGATAAGAAGAGCAAGGCCTTGCTGCTCCCGAAATGCGGTATGGATAGCCTGATCCAATCGATCCAACAAAAGGACTCTGTTCGGGAGACCGGTCAGGGAATCGTGGGTGGCATCATGCATAACCTGATACTCAAGCGCCACCGTCTGGTTACGCAGGTCATTTGTCTGATCAAGTACCATGGTGCTCGCCTGCAGGGCCATGGTAGAACTGACATACTGCCCCCAGAAAGCGAAAATGAACGGCATACCGTCAATAATCCACAAAGTGAAATTATTTTTCTGGGCTGCTATGATATTCTCAACGTTGATGCCGCCATATTGATATTGAGCGGATAACAAAGTGGCCAGGATGATGGTACTAACGGCAATAAAGGTCCCATAGACAGCATGTTTGGTCACACGCGACTTCATTACTGAAACATTTTTGAGAAGCGCCTCTCCCAGCCTGTCCATAGTTACGCTCACGTAGAATTTTATATCAGAAAGAAACGGGAAAAAAATGAATCAAGTATCTTTCAGAAGATCAACCAGAAAAGCCCGCAGCCCAATAAGGCATAACCACATCTACTAGACAACAACTCGTCAGCATTGCAATCAAATCCACACAAGGATTAAAGGAGCCCGCCAGATTTTAATAAGGAACACTTTTTCAACATAAAATCCTTCAATGCCATATAATAACGAGAGCTAGCATCCTATAATTTTATGTTGCAGCAGGCTTCATCTCCTGTTTCAACAGGCAGCAGGAGATTCGATGTTCCGGCCTGCCCGAGGCATCATAGCGGATCGTATCCGGTTGGAGCAGTTTGTTCATCACGCACCCTTCAGCAATATTCAGGGCAAAGAAACGATCTTCGTTCAGCCCATCATTGTGCAGCAGGGTGTCGTTTTCAATTCGCCAGGCATGGATGGGATAGTCCTCACACAGGGGACAGCGATAGACCCGGCCATTGGGAAAGATGAAAAAATTATCCGCCACCACCCCGGCGCACTCAAAGGTTTCGCTCTCCTCGAGAAAGACCTTGGGATAGGTGACATGGATGCCCTGCATCGCCGCCTGCCTAGCCACCTCCGGCACCACCCGCAGCCACTGCTCAGGGCTCACCTGCCATTCCGTTTTACCAGTACCCTGATTGACGAGGCCACCCTCCTGCGCTGGTTTACCCCGCAGTCCGATCACCTGAATAAAAAATCGTTTCACTCCCAGTTCTCCAAGCAGGGCCACCATCCGGGGCAGATGATCAATATTAAGGCTGGAGACGGTATAGATCACACTGACGGAAAATCCGCGGGCCACCGCCTTGCGGAGATTGGCAGTACACATCGCAAAGACGCCCTGCCCCCGGATGGGATCATTGACCGCGGCATCGGGGCCGTCCAGGCTGAAACTCAGATAATCGAGAAGCTCAGGGGTGGTGTGATCAAGGAGGTCATGGAAGAGATAGCCGTTGGAGTCCACGGTTACAGCAAAGCCACAGGCCTTAGCCTTGGCAATACCATGCACCAGATCCGGATGGAGGGTGGGTTCGCCGCCCAGGAAGATCATGTTTGATTTCTGGTCAGGACGGACAAAGAGTTCAATCCAGCGCTCCATGGTCAGACGCGGCAGCGTCACTCGGCCATGCTGCTCAGGATTGATGTAACAGTGGCGACAGGAGAGATTGCAGGCCGTGAGGATATGAAAAAAGACGTTTCTTTCGCCGGGGACAAAACCGACCGTTCTGGCTGTTGGGATCATGGAATTCCAAATGAAAGTTTCTGTAATGTGTTGAGATTAATTGCTTAGGCATTATACGATATTACGGTCAGCAACACCTAAAGTTTTACTTTTGCTTCAGGGTATAGTTGGCCAGCAGCGAACCTTTCCAGTAAGGGTTGTCCGGATTACGGAAAAATTGCTGAAAAAGGGCCAGACTCTCCTGCCTGAGTACCGAGGGCACAACCTTGACCTCCATCGTCGCATAGAGGGGATTCAGCACGGTCAAGGGCAGATTGGTACCGCCGCCCATCACATCTTCATAGGCATAGACGATCTTTCTAATGCCATTAAGAATCATGGTCGAAAAACACATGAGACAGGGCTCCATGGTGGCATAAACCACCACCTCCTCAGGCACGATGGCCAGTTTCATATCCAGAAAGGCTCGCAGAGCCAGCATCTCGGCATGATCCATCTCGTTGACTTGGCCATTCCCTCGGCTACAGGAATGCGCCCTTTGCCCTGAGGCAATGACAGCCCCCTTATGTGTCAGCACACAACCCACAGGAAATTCTCCCTGTTTGAGAGCCTCCTCGGCCTGGGCCAATGCCAACTTCATCAATCCTTCATCTTCTCGCATTCACGCCACACCAAAAAAATTCACCAAATCATAATGTAACATAGCAGCATTATTTCACCATCACCAGCGGTAATCAATAAAAAAAATACTGACAGCAACTCAGCGGTCAGGACGCATTATTTCCCTTGGTCGCTCTTATAACGTGGGGCTACCGAATCGAACACATACCGCTCAACCGTAATTTCAAGGACGATATCAGGTTTAAAGGAAGCCATGATTTCCTCCATGTTTTTCTGATCATACCCTTTCCACAGATAAATCACCTTCTTGAAATTCTCTGAGAAGAATGGCTCTAAGGCGACCGTAAAAGAGTCGCGAAAGACAACAGCCGTCAGTTCAGCCTGATCGCAACCCTTGGCAAAAGAGACTTTGTCTGAATCCTTGTTGATATTACTGATACCGTAGTTGAACGGCAGGGTGTGGCCGCAGGGAATGAAATTTTGGAGTTTCGGGAATGATTCATTCAGGTCTTTCTCCTTCAGTATCATTCGAGCCAGATCCCCTTGATGCCCGGTACTGTCATGAATACCAGGCACATCGTCAGTAAAGGTAAAATTGGTCCTAAAGGTCTTGCCAGGGAAAATCTCAGCTATTCGTTTGAAGATAGTTTGGAAGGCAACATAGGCACCCAGCATATTCCAATGGGTGTCGTTTTTAAAATATAGATTTTTAGTTCCCTTGGACTGACGAAGGACATCATGGAGGTTAACAAAATAAGGCGGAGGCTGTTGACCCAGGGCGGCCTTCATCTGCTCAAATCGGCTGATTCCTTTGATCGCCATCGCATTTTCAAGCAAATATTCAGGATAAATGGACTGCTTATCTGGCCCCACAGCCAAGATATATGCAATACCCTGTTGTCGCAGCCAGTTAACCTTTTTGTCTTGGGCACTCAACCACTGCTCCAATTGCGCTTGACTGAGCGGAGTCCTTCCCTGAAAATCTTCAAGGATATTCTCGGCCGTGTAAAAATACCAGTTGTCCAGCCCTTTAATAACTGGAGCATTGACTCCAATCTGACCGAATCGTTTTTCCATCTCACGCTGATAACGATGGATAAAATTGTCACGGAAGCCAAAGTGATCTTTGAGATAATTATCAACTTGGGAGAAAAAAGTATCTAATCCTTTGACAGTTACAGGCAGGGTCGGTAACACCGTCAACAACCGCTGTTCAGTGGCAGACCAGTGTTCCTCGGGAGATATAAGCATCTTGAGGGGAGGAATGAAAAGAGCCCCCAGAACCATGATAATTACAATCCAGTTATAAATGGGTCGGAAGGAGAAAGGAGATTCCATTTTTTCTTAGAATTTTAGGTAAATAAATGGGCTATAGACACCAGCAGCTATGCTGATAATGGCAAAGTAAAACAAGGCCGCAAGGACTGCCAACTGAGTTAGCTGAACAACACCATCAACGCAGACCTGAAACCGACCAGACCTGGCGATAAGTGTGTCCCGCCATCGCCCTAAGAGCGGCATGATCGGCAGAGAAAAAAGCAGGGCTATAACCAGTTCCAGTTGGGCCTTTTTATCCAGAAATTGGGCCAGCGAAGAATGACCACCGGGCAGATTATCCACTCCGGCCATAAGGGAGAAAAATCGCAGGGCGTCTGCCATGGTCTCGCTACGGAACAGTACCCAGCCCACCATAATAATAAGTACCGTCTGCACATGTTGGAGGGGGGCCCATAGTTTCTTCCGCCATTGTTCAAGCCTGGAGCGTTCCAAAACAAGAAAAAATCCGTGATAGAGGCCCCAGAGAATAAAAGTCCAACTGGCCCCATGCCAAAGCCCGCAAAGAAAAAAGACAATGAGGAGATTCAAAAAGGTCCTTATCGTTCCTTTCCGGTTACCGCCAAGCGGGATGTAAAGGTAGTCACGAAGCCAAGTCGACAGGGAAATATGCCATCGTCGCCAGAACTCCCGAATCGAGCGAGAGATATAGGGATAGTTGAAGTTTTCTGGAATATGAAGGCCAAAAAATCTGGCAATACCGATAGCCATATCAGAATAGCCGGAAAAATCAAAGTAGATCTGGAGGGTATAACAAAGGACAGCAAGCCAGACCAGAGAGGGTGAGAGGTCCCGAGCTGGCAGAGCAAAGATCTGATCGGCAATCAGGGCGAGGGGGTTCGCTAACAACACCTTTTTAGCTAGTCCCATAGTAAAACGCTGACTGCCGTCCACAAAATCACGGATGTTGCCATGACCAGAACGAAGTTCCTCGGCAAAATGTGGATAGCGGAGAATGGGTCCGGCAAGACACACTGGAAAGAAAGAGAGATAAAGGGCAAAATTCAGTGGATTTTTGGCAGGCTTCACCTGCTGCCGGTAGATATCAATTAAATATGAAATGGCCTGAAAAGTAAAAAAAGAGATACCGATTGGTCGGTGAACAGGATCTAAGGCCAGCGAAGGAAAATGAAGAAGCATCAAAAAGGGATTGACAGTCTCTATAAAAAAATTTGCATACTTAAAAAAAGCCAGCATGATGACATTGAGAGATACTCCGAGAATGAGAATGACCCGAGAAAAACGGCCATCTTTGTTGCTATCGATCATCTGTCCGCAGATGGAGTTAATGATGATGGAAACAAGGAGCATCAGAACATAAATGCCTTCTCCCCAAATATAAAAGAGCAGGCTGGCAAAAAGAAGGAGAAAGTTCCGCCAGCGCCAAGGGGCCAAGAAGACAAGGAGGAGTACACCTGGCAGGAAGAAAAAAAGGAAGGTGATAGATGAAAAAATCATTGTCAGTTAAATGTTGTAGATATTGTCGTTGGGCATTGTTTGTAACGTAGTCCAATGGGATTTACATCCGTCTCACCTAATGCAAGCCGATCAGGCTCTTTCAGCTTTATCCTCACAAACTGCGACCGGAACGAAGCACAGCCCCGGCAAGCGCCAGCATGGTCTGTTCCTGAACCAGATCATGTCCATTGTCGATAAAAGGCAGATAGACAAGGTCGGTGGCCAAGGGATGAAAAGAGAGAGCAGGCAGAAGGGGCAGGACATCCCTTTTATTCAAGGCTGCTTCCGCCAGAACTGTTTTTAACGCCTGCACCGCCTCTGTTCGGGAGAGGGTTACCGGATGCAGACCTCTGGCCATGGTGGCCTCCCCTGGCGGCAGACGTTTTTGGGTCACGGTCATATTTTTGGCCAGATTCAAAAAGATATGAGGCCGGATTTTGAACGCCGGAATCCAGAAACAGAGGGCCATACGATCATGTTCTGGCCGCACCACCAGAGGCTGATTGGTCAACCTCAGAAAATCCCCAAAGTTTTCCATCACCACACCGCTCACCTTGACCTCTATCTTCCAAAACGGCAGATAGCTCACATCCTTGTGCTGGGAAGGAACCCGCCGCCAGGGAAGAGGGCGAAACTGCCCGTCTGCCTCCTCCCAGGAGCTGTCACAGTTGTGACAGGAAAGAACCAGACTGTCCCGCTCTCCTTCCAACGCCTCACCACAAGATGGACACAAGGTGGCCAGAAAATGAGGTATCCACTGGTTCTGAAAACGGCGGCTCTTTTTCTTCAGCTCTTCGCTGGGGCCACTTCGCGCCAATCTACTATTGGTCACCGCGTCATAAAGGATATTGTCATGAACATAGAGAGGCAGATAAATATAACTGATCGTCTCGCCGATATAGGCACGGTGATAAAAAGGTTCCTTATTCTGTTCCGAATCAAGAACTGTCAGCTGGGCCGCCATCTCGACAATGGATACGGCCTTCACTGACTGACGGAAAAAATAGCCGGCATTCTCCTCTCCGAGCAGCGAAACCTTCATGGCCTGCGGTCTCAATCCAAGCGTCAGCGGCAGGGCCGTGGACTTTACCCCCAGATGGGTGATATCAACGATCCGGTGCTGCACCTCTTTCCCTTTACAGTAAAAGACACTCCCCTTAAAACGGAGATACGGTGCATAAAAAAGTTCTTCCCGGGGAATATGCTCCGGGGCCTTGTCCGGCAGGACAAATCGGGTCAAACCACGGCTGATCCGGTAATTCCGCACTCCACAGAAGGCACACTGCAACAACCTGTCTGCTTCATGCAATTCAATGGCCGCCCCGCAGGACGGGCAGTTCTGTTCAACGGTTAGATCCATCTACCTTTCTGATCCTAATCAACACGCTGCCCGCATTGATTACAGAACATGGCGCCAGGAAGATTTTCGGCCTTGCAATAGGGACATAAAACAACCTGCGGCTGTTCCGTGGCAGGATGGCCGCACCGGGAACAGAATTTGGCATTTAAGGCCAGATTCTTCCCGCAATGAGCACAGTGACTCAAAACAACCTGTTGATGCCCGCACAAAGGACAGAAACGGGCGTCTGCCGGGATCACATTCTGGCATTCAGGACACGAGGTGGTCTCACTTCCCGGCTTTTCTTGAACGCCGGATCCACCCAGACTATGGGCAAACATGGCAGGCATCATCATGCCCATACCGAGCCCGATCCCGGTCCCCGCCTCCCCCTGATTTTCTGCGGCCTTTTCCATGGCCATGGCCGCCTTCATCTTCACAAACTTATCAATATCATGGATCACGTTGAGACGACCCTTGTCATCGATGGCCTTTTGCACCTCTTCCGGCGGAGTAATCGAGGTTATATAGAGCTGGCTGAGCTGCAGTCCAAAATGGCCGAAATCGCCAATCAACCGCTTCTGCAACTGCAGGGACAACTCATCAAAGCGGCCGGGCAGATTGAGGATGGTATCCAGGACCTCGCCCAGATAATCATTAAAGCGGGAGACAATCACTTCTTTGAGATAATTGGCAATGGACTCGGTACTGAAGCGCCCCATAGTGCCCACCAGGGAGTTGATAAAGAGGACCGGCTGCACAATCTGAATATTAAAGACGCCGTGCGCCCGCAGTCGAATCAGCCCCAGTTCACTATCCCTGAAGGCCACCGGACTCATCGTCCCCCACTTCAGGTTGGTGAAATGTTTCATGTTGACCATATAGACTTCGGCCCGCAAGGGACTGTTGCCGCGCCACGGCACCGAGAGGATCTTGGTGAGCAGAGGGAGATTGGACGTTTTCAGGGTATGACGCCCCGGCCCGAAGGCATCACACGCCTTGCCCTGATAAAAGAGGACTCCGGCCTGACTGTCACGCACGGTGAGTTGTGCTCCCCACTTGATCTCACCCGACCCCTCTTCCGGCAAGCGATGGACCAGCTCCTGGCCCGTCTCATCAAACCACTCAATGTTTTCAAGAAAAATGGCGCTATCAAAGGTATTCATAACACTCCTCATCTCAACAGGTTATTCTGACCATGTGCATCTTCCGGCTTCCGCCTTGCAGAGCTGACAGGATGGATTATAGTATACTGCAGACCCTTACTCCAGACAAAACTCCAGGAGATCTAAGAAAATGGACATCAAAGACGAATGGACCGTGGAAACCGCTATGGAGGTCCTCCAACACAAGACCGTTGACTCAAAACTCTGGGCCGAGGCCGTTGAATGGCTGATCCTCTTTGGCCCTGAAGAGGTTCGTGACCTGCTCCTCCAATCATCCGGAGCTGCCACCAGCCAGTGCTTCCCGGAACTCAAGGCGACAGGTTATGCACCCGACGGCCAGCCCTGTTATAATGTCGCCGAGATAGCCAAATCACTGCAGATCAGCGAGAAAGAGGCAAAAGAAATCATTGCCAGGAAACAGGAAGAGCACAAGATGCCCCACTTCATCGACGAGGCCGAAACCCACAAGGTGCAGTGATCAAAAAAGATGAAAACCGCCGCGACCACAGGTGAAAGATTGTGAAAAGTGAGTATGGAGGGTTTCTTGTCGCCTGTCAATTCATTCTGATTCTCCTGTTGGCAGCAACTACGCATTGGAGCAAGATCCACATTCCGGCCCTGCTGTTATTCATCGCCGCCCTCCTGCTCGCCGGCTGGGCCATCAAGGTCATGCGCCTGGGGCATTTCAATATCCTCCCAACTATCAGGGATGGGGCTGTTCTTGTCACCCACGGCCCTTATCGCTACATCCGCCATCCCATGTATGCCAGTCTGCTGCTTGGGGGAGTGGGCCTGCTCCTTATCTCCTGCAGCTGGCTGCGCCTGGCTGGCTTCTTTGCCTTGTGGTTAGTCCTCTATCTCAAGGTCAGGATCGAAGAAAAGCTGCTGGCTGACCATTTTCCCGACTATTCTCTCTATCAAAAGCGCTCTCGTATGCTGTTCCCCCGGCTCTAACCTTTCCCTCCTTTTTCTTTTTGTTTTTGTCCTGCATATCGAGTATTCTTCGATATATTTCAGATACTGATCGGCAGAAAGCCGCCCCCCCCCAACCGGCCAAAAATCGACCAGAAAGAAATAGTATTCATCGGCAAATCCTTCCTGACCAAGTAGAGCTCATAATACCTAATACACCATTGTGCTGTGACTTATCTTTGAATATATAAAGTGTACACATGAGCCCACGTAAAAGAATTCTCTTATTAATTGTGATAATGGCCTCTATCGTCCTGATAATCGAGGCAATCACCATAAGCATCCTTTACCATACGGCAATTACAGAAGAGATTTCACGTCTTGAAGAGACAGCCCAAAGTCAGGCACGTTTGATTGAAGCAGTCGCCCGTTTCGACAAGGTTTACAGTAACGATTACCCTTCTGGGGCTAGACAGGCAACCATCGATCAAATAAAAGATGCGCATTCTCAATATCGTGGTTTTGGTAAAACAGGGGAGTTCACACTGTCAACCAGGGAAAACAATCAAATTGTTTTTCTGTTAAACCATCGGCACTATGACCTCAACAATCCCAAATCTGTGCCATGGGATTCTGGATTAGCAGAGCCTATGAGACTGGCTCTTTCGGGAAAATCAGGGACAATTATCGGCATTGACTACAGGGGGGAGAAAGTACTGGCAGCGTATGAACCGGTGACGGAGCTCAATCTGGGCATCGTCGCCAAAATTGATCTTTCAGAAATCAGAGCACCATTTGTTAAGGCCGCCTTCATAAGTAGCTTATTGGCAGTTGTTACAATTGGATTAGGGGTTGGCCTGTTCTTTAAAATTACCGATCCTCTTTTAAAAGGACTCTACGATACAGTTGCCAAGCTGGAAAAAGCTTTAGCAGAGGTAAAAACTCTGAGGGGGATACTCCCGATATGTTCATTCTGCAAAAAGATTCGTGCCGATGATGATTCCTGGCATCAAATTGAAGTGTATGTAAAAGAGCGATCCGAGGCAGATTTCAGCCATGGCATCTGCCCTGCGTGCTTAAAGCAACACTACCCAGAAGAGTACGCAGCGATGCAATCCAAGAAGGTAAATCCCGGCACAAACAACCAGTCTACCTGAGCACAGATTCTATCCTTCCTGCACAACCATCTCTATGACAGACTCACTTTTACTCACAGTTTCGCAACGATTCTCTGCTGCTGCAGCCAAATAGAATTCCTATTCTTCGGTGCAGAAACAAGTCGCCTCTCTACTATAAACCTACCTCTCATCTCACAATAACCACCAGAGAATACTTGAGGTTGGCTGCGGCAGGGGTCACCTGACCGGATTGACACATAAAATATTTTCCGATACTGTTCTTGATGCAATAAATATCTCGGATGCAATGACGCAAGACGTCCGCAAGAATTTTGCCAATAAAGAAAAGATGAATTTCATAGTAGCAGATGCTCGCAATTTCAGTAGCCTCAATCGCTGTGACTTGATTTTGAACTGTTCTTCGCTGCAAAGGGCTACTCCTCTAGCAATATGCTTTGAGAGCCTGCTATGACTCTTGCAACCCAAAGGTTCTCCGGTTTGTGCACTTATGATCAAAGGAACGTTAGCAGAACTGCATGAAGCTCGTCAACGAGTGACTTCCTGGAAGCTAGCATCGATTCAGCTTTTAAGTATCGATGCTGTAATCAAAGACCTTACTGATGCAGGGTTCGACATCTTGCAAAAAGAGGAGATAGCACTTCATAAAACATATCCATCCGCTCGCGATTTCTTGCTTAGTATTCCCATAATCACGGGGGTACCGGCGGAATCCTTCCTCGATCGGAAACAATAAATCATTAGTTTAACAATTTCCTCTACAACTGACAAACGTTTCAAGGCCAGGAATTAAAAGATCTCATGCTGCTTGCAACCTGTAAAACATACGCAAAGAAGCTGCTTATGCTTCTTGCTTCATTGCGTAAAAAGCATACGGCAAAAGCCGAATTGCATTCGGCCCGTTCTATCATATGGGGTATATTCTTTTTTCTCATGCTCACCGTAATTTTTGGGGTCTTTACCGGAAAATGGGAAGATCAGCATAATCCAGAAAAACGAAATATCTTTTTTCGACGCGGCTGGGTCAAGCATGTGCTTTCAGCAGATAAGATTAAACGGCCTGACAAGCTTATAGTAATAATCAGTAATTCCCAGGGCTATGGACGTGAATTATCTGACCGGGAAACCTACCCTGCCCTTCTGGAAAAATATCTTATCCTACGACAGAAAGAAAATGTGCGAGTTCTCAACTGGTCAATACCTGGAGGCCAAGTGCCGGATTTTACCATTTTAGCTGCCGCCGCCAAGCGTCTCGCCCCGGATATTCTCATTTTTGTTGACAGCCCCGCAGATTTTTCTAACAATCGAATGGAACTTGACCCCAAGAAAGGCCTTCGCAAAAATTTCATCTCTGACTGTCACTTCCTGCTCTGGTTTTCCAATATCCGCAAGTCTATCCCCTCTGCCTTCCTGGCACATTTTATTCGTCCCATTGATTACCTCGACATATTTTTTGCTCATATTTTTGCCCCCTGGAGATACCGGGATATTTTCACCTCCCGACTGATGCAGATAGAGGAGCTCAGACCATTTGACAAATCCGGAAAATCAGAAAAATGGTTTTTTCAAACAGCAGTCCCAAGGCAATGGTATGTGGACCATCTGCGAGCAGCAAGCACAAAGGCACAAACAACAACACGGCCCATTAACATTAGTTCCATTTCCCTTGAGTTACTGAGTTATTTTCTGGATACAACTCAAGACATGAAAGGTGAAAAATATTTTGTATTCATGCCCCTTCATTCTTCAATCCAAAAAAAGAACAGTCTGCTCCTGAACGAATTTACAATAAGATCTGCCGCCAAAGGCTTTAAAGTTGTCGACTTAAGTAATAAGGTACCCGATAATCAGTATCTGACCCTCACCCATTTCAATGCAGCAGGACACGCCACCATGGCCCACCTGTTCGTAGATCTTCTGGCCAAATGACCTTCGCATCTCTTGAATTCGCAACCCTTCTTTTTTTCTCCTTCTCGTTGTATTATTTTCTTCCGCAACGATCCAGGATGTACCTTCTACTCACGGTAAGTTATATTTTTTACTGTTACTGGGACCCTATTTACGGGCTTCTCATTTTTGCTTCGACGGTTCTCGATTATGGTATGGCTCTTGTTATTTCCATATCAACGTCAAAGCGTTACCAACAACTGAGCCTCCTTATCAGCGTTATTGGTAATCTCGGGATACTATCCTACTTCAAATACACAGATTTTGCCCTGGAGAGCTTAAAGACTCTTCTGGGACCAATGGGCCAACATCTTCCCCATCCACTGAATTTAATTCTTCCAGTAGGAATTTCTTTCTATACTTTCCAAACAATGAGCTACACTATTGATGTATACAGAGGGGTAAAAAAGGCGGAAAAAGATTTTATTTTAGTAGCGCTGTATGTCAGTTTTTTTCCACAACTGGTTGCCGGCCCTATCGAAAGAGCAAAAGATCTCATGCCGCAACTTCGCATAAAACAACACTTTTCATTCACTGACTTAGAAACGGGGATAAGACTCATTTGTTGGGGACTGTTAAAAAAAATAGTTGTCGGAGACCGACTAACGTGTGCCGCATACGGAGCCTATTTGGATCCTCAAGCGCAGAACACAGGCACTCTTGCTTTCGCTGCTGTAGCCATGTTTGTGGTTGTTTACCTTGACTTTTCCGCCTATTCAGAAATTGCTCGGGGCACCGCTTCTCTTTTTGGTATCCGTTTAAGTCGTAATTTCAATTTCCCTCACACCGCCACCAATATTGCCGAATACTGGCGTCGCTGGCATATCACATTATCCAGATGGGTTTTGGACTATCTGTTCAAACCCCTGGGTGGATTCCGGATCCGCAATCCTTTACAATACAGCAGGGTGATACTGCTTACCATGGGATTGGTCGGTCTTTGGCATGGAGCCCAGTGGACCTTTGTCCTTTGGGGACTTTTAAATGGCGTATGCCTTTTCAGTTATCATATTTTTTCTCTACATATATTACGAAAACATAGAAAGGCAGTATTCTTAACAAGTAACCCCTGGTTATTTTTCTCATGGGTTTTCAGTATGCTTATCCGGATCTTACTTTCCATTTTATTTTTCTCTCCGAACCTGCACTATGCCATTATCTTTTATGATCGCCTTTGCATTCATCCGACAATTGCCGGATTCAATGAGAATTATGTCCTCATCGGTTTCGCGGTGATAGCTTTTTTCTGGGTATTTCATTTTCTCCATGAACGAATTGCGAGAAATGGGGGAATCACTACCTGGCCACCGATCATAAGAGGCGGTTTCTATGCCTGCCTATCCTACGTCATATTGTTTGCGGCAATGGAGACAGCAGAACCTTTTATATATTTCCAATTTTGATGGTCTCGCAAAAAGTCAGGTTAAGGCTGTTCTTGTCACCCACGACACTTATTGAAGCAGGTTGCACCAAAGTGGTATACGATAAATTCATCAAGCCGATATCCCGATCTTCCTCATCCGACAGATAAAGTTCATCCTCTTACAGGGGGCAGCATTTCACTCTCCTACAGCTGGCATTGGGGCAGCAATAATACCTGTTCGGCTCAGTGATGGCTGTCCAGGCACTCGCTGTTACGCCACGTCAACATATCGATGCCATCATTGCCGCTATTTATCTTGACAAGAGCAAGTGATTCAATATTTAATTATAATATGTTGGTTGGCCTTGATTGACCGGGCCGCTGACAAAACGAGTCGACAACCAAAGAGTAATTAGTCATTCATTCAACAAGGAGGAATCAAGATGGTTCGTAATATCAGCAAATTACATTTTTCTTTATTCACTGCTATCATGTTCGTCATGACAATGATGAGTCCAGCGTTGTCGAGCGCTAGTGCAGCCAAAGACAGTAAAACTCTGGAAAACCTGCAAGCGGCATTCAATGGTGAGAGTAATGCTCATGCCAAATATCTGGCTTACTCTAAAAAGGCCGAGGAAGAAGGCTATCTTAAGGTGGCTGCGTTATTCCGTGCAGCCTCAGCCGCCGAAGAAATTCATTTCAATAACCATGCAAGAGTGATCAAAAGTATGGGAGCTATCCCAAAAGCCGAAATAAAACTGCCTGAGATTAAATCAACCAAGGAAAATCTTGCAGATGCTATCAAAGGTGAGACCTATGAAGAAACAGTGATGTATCCAGAGTTTCTTGTGCAGGCTGAAAAAGAAAAAAATAATGACGCAATCCAAACATTCACCTATGCCAAAGCTGCTGAAGGGGAGCATGCAAAGCTGTATAAAAAAGCTTTAAGCAACTTAGATAATTGGAAAGTTGCAGATGCAGGATTTAGTGTCTGCCCTGTCTGCGGCTACACAGTTGAAGGGACACCCGCATTTACCAGTTGTCCTGTTTGCGCCACACCGGCAAAGGCTTATAAACTCATCAACTAACTTCTCATACAGCATCTACCAGCAGTGACACACCGCTGGTAGATGCGTCACCGCGTTCTCCCCGCCATTGAATCTTTATCCTGATAATAATTAGAGAAAGCATCTCTTATAGCAGCTAGTTTCCCCACGTTTATGAAAAGTTTCCATATTAACAAAAACAAAAGGACAAGTGTGAGTTACGAACGAAAACATGTCCAGTACCCCCTCAAGCTGATGCGTTTTCTTGCCACAGCCCCTTTAGTTGCAGATGCACGAGTGGCTGGACGTAGATCGTGATAGCTTTCATTCTGCAGAGTCACTGCATGTTGACCGAGGTAAGGATTGAGCGGGAGTCTATTGTTCCTGCAGAATGACCGAAGACGTCAATTTGCTTCATAAAGTCTTGCCAAAGCCGGGGGATGTTTGTATTTATCGAAAGAAACAGATCACCTCCATGGCCTATCCAACTCAGGTTATGCCCGTATATTCCGGCCGTCAGCTAGGATGATTTTGCATTTCTGTTCAAGTGAGAGGAAACAGTATGTTTGCAAAAAAGAGTTCAAAGTATCTGAAAAAAGACTCCCTTATCCAACCGACGTATGGTTCGAGAATTATGAGAGGAGAGATACCCAAATACCAGATTGCAAGTGAAGGCCTGCCACCATCAGTAGCATATAATATTATCCATGATGAACTTGCCCTTGACGGTAACTCAAGGCTGAACCTTGCCACCTTTGTCACCACCTGGATGGAACCCGAAGCCCGTCAGTTAATGATGGACACCTTTGACAAGAACATGATTGACAAGGATGAATATCCACAGACTGCTGAAATAGAAATGCGCTGTGTTAATATTCTTTCCCGTCTTTGGAATTCGCCTGAAGGAGAGGAGGCCGTTGGCTGCTCAACCATAGGATCAAGTGAAGCCGCAATGCTGGCCGGAATGGCGCTGAAACGCAATTGGAAAAAGAGACGGGAGGCTGCCGGCAGACCTGTTGATAAACTCAATTTCGTCATGGGAAGAAACGTGCAAGTCTGTTGGGAGAAATTCTGTAATTATTGGGAGGTAGAGCCGCGGTTTGTCATGGCAGAGGGAGACAGCTTTTCTCTGCGCCCTGAAGACGCCGTCAAACTCTGTGATGAAAACACCATCGGTGTTCTAGCCATCATGGGCAGCACCTTTGACGGCAGCTATGAACCGGTTAAGCAATTGGATGATGCTCTGAATCATCTTGCCGCCGAAAGCGGTCTGGATATCCCTATCCATGTTGATGCGGCAAGCGGCGGGTTTATTGCCCCGTTTCTGCAACCTGATCTTGAATGGGATTTCCGGGTACCACGGGTTAAATCGATCAATGTGTCCGGTCACAAATATGGCCTTGTCTATCCGGGAGTGGGGTGGGCTATCTGGCGTGACAAAAAAGAACTTCCCGAGGAACTGATTTTTCATTGTTACTACTTGGGTGGCGACCTCCCCAACTTTGCACTTAATTTTTCAAGGCCGGGAAACCAAGTGATTGCCCAGTATTATAATTTTTTGCGGCTCGGCAGAGAAGGATACACTGCCATTCAGGAAACCTGCCGTGACATTGCACTCTTCCTTTCAGCAAACATCGAGGAAATGGGACCATTTGAACTGATAAGCAGAGGAGACACCATTCCGGTATTTGCCTGGAAATTAAAAGACGAAATCGCGGCCTCGACCAACTATACCTTGTTTGATCTTGCCGAAAGGCTCCGATATAACGGCTGGCTGGTTCCAGCCTACAGAATGCCGGAAAACAGAAAGGATATTATTGTCCAGCGCGTTGTTGTCAAAGAAGGGTTCAGTCACGATATGGCGGGAGCCTTGCTTGGTGATATAAAAAAGCACATACAATGGTTTTCCAAACATCCCGGTTTTACCAAGACAATAGACGCCAAACAATTCTCCCATTAATTCCATTCATATCCAAGGACAAAGCAGATGATCATCAATGCCTACATCAAAGAGGCTGCTCCTGAAGAAGGAAAAGGAATACGACTAGCCGTATATCAGGGAAAAGGTCCTGCCGGAAACACTGAGGCCATCAGCCACAACATTGCTCAGCTTGAGCAGGTTGTCACTGCAGCGAGAAAATTTGATGCTCAGCTGGTAAGCTTTCCTGAACTCTATTTAAGTGGATATGCAATCACCCCGGAAACGGCACATGAATTGGCAATGGAGGTGACTGGTCGACATCTTGAGAAGGTGGCATCAATTGCACATAGACATAAGATAGGTATAATCTGTCCTTATCCTGAAAAAGCGTCAATTGGTGGGGAAATCAGATACTACGACTCCATTGCAGTATTCGGTGCAGATGGTTCTCTGCTTAAAAACTACAGAAAAACCCATCTCTGGGGACCGGATGAGAAGAAAATATGGAATGCAGGGTATGAGCTTGAAGAAGAAGGTGAAGCCTATACGGTTTTTAGGGTCAATGGTTTTCCGGTAGGGGTGCTGAACTGCTATGAAGCAGAGTTTTCGGAACTTGCACGGATACTGGCCCTCAAGGGAGCCAAACTCGTAGTCATTCCGACGGCAGCGGATGAATCGACCCTTCTGTCCACTGGCAAATGGACAGTAAAGCCCTATCCTGATGTTTCTAAAACCCTGATCCCCGCCCATGCATATGAAAATAATATGTTTATCTCTTACAGCAACAGGTGCCTGGATGAGACGCTGGACGGCAGAATTGTCGGGAGGTACCTTGGTAACAGCATGGTCGCAAATTCCCATGGCGAACTCATGGTGGCCGCGAAAAATGAAGTCACCCTCCTTCTGGCAGACTGTATTCCTTCGGATTACGGCCCAACACATCCAGAGGATACAAATTACCTAGTGGACAGACGGGCCGGATTGTACAAGGACCTGGTCAAGATAGTCAACTGAGAAAAAAATGTCCTGAAAGTGACCTTGGCCTTGGCCCATTTTTGCAGACACTAGTTTAGCTGTAGTTATTCAAAAATCAATCCGAGAGATGATTAAAAAAAGATCTTGAAAAACCTGGCAGTAAACACCTCAAGCCGCTACAGACAACTTTAAAGACTGGATATAATAAATATGCCACCAATCATGCGGAGAATTAAATTTCTGCACAAAGTGACAATCATCGTACCTCTTTATCTGCTGCTCGTCGCAGTCATTACAATTATCGCGGTGGATATCGAAGATTTTAAAAATATCCACTTGGTACACATCATTCTTGCGATTCTTCTACTATATGCTACTGCCCATCTCATTCGAGCCCTAATTTTCTTTTTTGGACGCTGGGTCGTTGCACATACAGCACGGAATTTTACACCAGAAGCTCAATTCAACCGCTATTTTGAGTGTAAACCAATCAGCCACAGTTCCGGTAAAAAACGTGATCATATCGTACTGCTTCTGCACGGGTTCACCACATCACCCATGGAGTGGGACCTCTTGGCAGAACGTCTCTGTGAGGAAAATATCGATTTCCACGCGCCACTCATCCACGGCTTTGGCCAAGTCAACCCCGATCAGATACTCGCTATCCACAAATCAGACTGGTTCCGGCAAGTCGTCGATATCTATGACCTGTTTGCTGGGCATTATGAAAAAATCTCTATTATTGGCCACTCCATGGGTGGTATGCTTGCTTGTTATCTCGCCCAAATACGGCCAGTTCATGAACTGGTCGTATCCGCACCTGCACTTTTTCCCCAGAAGCAACATGGATTTTATTCCAAGATTGTAAAAAACAGATTTGCCACTAATTTTGTATCCTGGCTGATCCCCATGATTCCGAAGCCCTCACGGAGTGGCAGATCAGGCCCTGCCGACACCTTGGACACCGAGACCACTTATTGCTATTTCCAGTACCTCGTCGCGCCAATTCGCCTGCTTTTTGCCATGCTGCAAGCCCAGATGAATATCAAACTGGAAGAAATGACCTGTCAACGCCTCACCCTCCTGTATGGCGCTCACGACATCACCGTTGACAATCCGGTCATAGAAACTTTTATCAACTCCCTCGGCTTACCATTCCAGCGTTTCCGTTTTGAAAACTCAGCTCACAACATCTTTACTGATTTTGATCGTATCTATGCCATTGACTTGGTCATTGCTCTCCTCAAAGGTACATTTGACCAACCAGACAGCACATATTATGATTACAAATGCTACAATACATCACCGACCAAAGGAGCTTGACAATGGTATCAGAAGCAAAAAGCGTTCGCCAGATCGTTGAGATGGCCCGCCACTATATTCAGGAGACATTCACCGATGATCCTGGATTCAAGGGTGCATTCATCATCGGCTCTATCAACTCTATGTCACCCGACGCTCCATTTCCCGAATACCGCGATATTGATATCGGTGTCATCACCGACAGCGTTGAAGAGCGCCAGAACACAGAAAAAAACGTCAATGGCTACATCGTGGAAGTGATCCGCTCCAATCCCAGTCTATTCAGCGACGCAGAAAAAATTCTATCCAATTGCATGCACGCCGACAACATTGCCGCTGACAGTATCCTTCTCGACCCCTATGGCTTTCTTAATGAACTTCACCAAAAAGTAAAGGCTGAATTCTCACGACGTAAGTGGGTACAAGCCCGTTGTGAACAGGAGATGAAATACGTTTTTGAGAATCTCAACGGGATGAAAGAGGCTAAGGGCATCGGAGATTACATGTTCAACTTCGGGCGCTATACCATGTTCACCGCCGGCACACTGACCGCCATTCACCAATTTCCACCCACCCACAGACGCGGTGACATCCAGTTACGCAACATTCTCCACACTGCCGGAGAAGATGAGCTGTTTGAAAGCTACTTGAGAACCGTCGGTAGCCATGACATCACACAGACTCAGGCGGAACAGTTTCTTGCTGATGCTGTTTGCGCATTTGACCGGGCAGTGGAAATTTTTAAAACTCCTATTCCCTACGCCTATAAACTTGAACCATTTATTCGTCCCTATCTGCTTGAAGGCACCAAAGAAATATTCCATGAGGGCGGCTATCGGGAGTCCATCTTCTGGATAGCACGATTTTTTGTTATAGCTTCCATGGTTATCCAGACCGACGGGACAGAAGCCGAAAAGCCGGCAGCCATGGCAAAGATGGGTCAGTTTCTCCATGCCTTAGGCATCGATAGCGAACAGGGGCGAACAGAACGCACGAAGGCATGCGAAGTATTTTATCCTCAGCTCTGTGACTACGTCAAAAAAACATTGATGACATCACCAGACATCACAGACTGACCCAGCTCCGCTTTGTCTTTAACGTAACAGGTCAACACCAATGACAACAGGACAAGATTCAGTGACGAACCTAGAGCAAAAACTCCCCGATTCATTCTACTGGAGCATGCTTATCGGCATGCAGCTTTGCGTCTTCATGTGCACGTTCGACAGCGGCGTGGTCAATCTTGCCCTGCCTGTAATCCGCAAACAACTTCATCTGACCCTGGCCGAGGTCAAATGGGTGGCCATCTGCTACACGGCCACAGCGGCACTTACCTTGCCGGTATCCGCCTGGTTGGGTCGACGCTTCGGTATACGACGCATGTTCCTGTTCGGGGTTGCCCTTTTCACTCTTGCCTCAGGTTCATGCGGCCTCTCCTGGAATCTTCCATCCCTCATCGCCCTGCGCATTGCTGCAGCAATGGGCGCATCGCTCATTCTGTCCCTGAACAAAGTGATTGTACTGCGAGTCTTCCCACGCTCTATGCACGGACGCGCACTTGGGGTCGCCGGAACCACCTTCGCCCTTGGTATCCTTTGCGGACTCGGCGCCGGTGGTATTCTTATCCATCTCTGGAGTTGGCGTTCCATTTTCCTTATCAGCTTTCCCATCGGTCTCATCGCACTGCCCTGGAACTTTATCATGACCAAACGTTCAGGAATTCAACGCGACGCTAATATTGCCCTCGCTTTTGATTGGCAGGGCATGCTATGGATGGCTGCCGGCTTCGGTGCTCTCGTCTGGATCGTGAACCACTGGCTCAGCAAGTCCAATAATTCGCTATTCCTGTCACTCTCCACCACTCTCATCGGTATGATCATGATTGTCGGATGGCTGCGCCATGAATTCTGCCACGAAGAGAGCTTTCTCCACCTGCGACTACTGCGCATTAGCCCCCTGGGTTACAACTTTATGAACGGTTTTTCGGTGCGCGTTCTCATGGGCATCACCAACTTCATCATTCCATTCTACCTGCAGACGGTACTTATGCTTACGCCCGCAAAAGCGGGCCTTGTGCTCGCAGCCGGAGCCATCAGCATGGGAATCATCGGTCCTTTCGCCGGCGCGATGTCTGACCGTCGTGGTATGCAAAAAACCATTGCCCTTGGTCTTGTTCTCATGACCCTCGGAATCGCCGGCTTCATTGTTCTCCCGTCAAGCATAGAAAATCCAGCCATATACACTCGCTACATTATCGGGATCATTGTCCTTCAGGTACTCATTGGTTGCGGCAGTACCTTCTTCAGCGCAGCCAACACCAACAGCTCTCTCCACAGCATAACCCGCGACCATCAAGCATCCATCGCCGGACTGCTTTCCGTTAACCTCATGGCCGGTTCCGCAATAGGAACAACTCTTGCCGGTGAGTTTTTTAATCTCATCGGTGGTGTCAAACATATCAAAGACGCAGCAGCACAAACGACCAGTCTGGTCTTTCCACCACATGCATTTGCATGGCTTTTTGGCACATGTACGGTATGGCTCATCATACTCACCCTTTATGCCACGATACGCCGCGAGACCACTGTACCCATTACAAATTTATCAGGAGAATTGTCATGACAACTGAACGTACCGTTGCACAGGTAATCAACATTGCACGTCAATGGATTGAGGACAAATATGGAGATCGTCAGGATTTTGTCGGAGCCCATCTTGTTGGTTCATTGCATCACATGCCGCTGGATGCCCCCTTTCCGGCCTACCGTGATGTTGATCTTGGCATTATTCTCAATTCTATCACGGATCAGGGTATCGACGATTGCAACCACGATGGTCTCATCATAGAGGCCATTGTTGTTCCTGTCCAACGCTACGAATCTGCCGAGAGACTTCTCGCAGATGCCAGTAACGCATCCATTTTTGCTGCTGATCACAGTATCCTGCTGGATCCTGAGGGGAAACTGACCAAGTTGGCCGCAATTATCAAAAAAGAATATCCGAAGAAAAAATGGGTCACAGCCAGACGTGACGAAATGCTGGCCGATGCCCACAAAGCGTTTGAAGCTCTCCGCGGAGCTCAAGATATAACTCAGGCCATCTTCGCTGTTGGCGAGCTGAACATGAATCTCATCGCCACACTCACTACCGTGCGTCTCACGCCCCTCACGCATCGGCGTAACATGCTGCAACTACGAAACATCATTCAAACTGATCAGGAAAAAGAGATCTTCGAAAAACTTCACCATTTCCTCGGCTCACAAAATATTATTCCTGTCGACGTTGAAAATTTCCTTACAAAAACGACTGAGGCCTTTGACTACGCCCTTACCATCCACAAGAGCCCTGTTCCTTACGATCATAAACTCAAATCCTGCATCCGCCCATACCTCGTTGAGGGCACCCTGGAAATGTTCAATGAAGACGGACACCGCGAATCTGTCTTCTGGATCACCCTTTTCATGATGATTTCATGCGCTGCCATCAAAGCCGATGCCCCCCCTGAGCAACAGGCTAAATACCTTGGCTATGCTCACGAACTCCTGCAGGCCATAGGGCTTACCTCTGCTGAAGATATCCGTGAACGTACCCAACTTGCTCACGTCCTGCTTGCAGAAATGCAAGATGTCACTGACCAGATTATCGCCACTTTTCCGGATTAAAAGTCATCCCGCAATCACTGCTTCTTGTCCTTTTTCACCTCCTGGACAAAACTGCATCCACCTGCGCATTGCTCACTTCATTGGTGATTACCACGCTGCCGATGGCTGTTGGCAGGACATAAAAAACTGAGCCGCCCACCGTCTTCTTGTCGGTCAGCAGGTATTTTTTTATGCGCTCCCGGTCAAGGTCCGGAGGAATCTCCGTTGGCAGTCCATAGGCATTGATCAGGGCCGCAACCCGGCCGGCATCACTTCTTTTACAGAGCTCGCATGCCACCGCCAGTCGCAGAGCGGCAACCATGCCGATGGCCACGGCCAGGCCATGAATAATGGAAAAGTCAGAGGCGGCTTCCACGGCATGCCCAATGGTATGACCGAAATTCAAGATTCGCCGCAGGTCAGACTCCCGCTCATCCTCAGCGACCACCTCCGCCTTAATCCGGCAACAGGTAAAGATCATCTCCTGGATACTCTCCTGATCAAGACAGAGGATGCGATCCAAATGACGCTCCAGAAAGACAAAGAAATCGAAGTCCCTGATCACCCCATATTTGATGACCTCGGCCAGACCACCAAGCAACTCCACCAGTGGAAGGGTGGTCAGCACCGCTGTATCTATATAAACGGCTTTAGGTTGATAAAAGGCCCCCACCAGATTTTTCCCCTCCGGGATATCAACCCCGGTCTTGCCCCCTACCGAGCTGTCCACCTGAGAGAGCAGAGTCGTCGGCACCTGGACAAAAGGGATGCCCCGCAGATAGGAGGATGCCAGAAACCCGGTCAGGTCACCGGTGACCCCGCCACCCAAGGCAATCAAGCCGTCCTTTCGGTCAATACCCAATTGTGCCAGGCGGCTGGCAAGATCTGCAAAGACCTGTAGATTCTTGCTGGCCTCACCTTGCGGAAAGGTGAGCAATTCTGCCGCAATCCCGGCATCTTTGAGGGATTTCATCAAAGTACTGCCATAGAGACGGGCCACATTGTCATCGGCAATCACCGCAAAACGTTTGGCAATCTTACGTTTTGCCAGATCCACGCCAACAGTGGCCATAATGCCATCTTCAATAAAGATAGGATAGGTTCGGTCACCAAGTCCAACATCAAGAGTATGTGTCATGATAGATTACGGGGAAGAAGGACATAAATAAAAAAAGGAGATACCACCCAATGGGCAGTATCTCCTTTTACAGACTCAAAAAAACTAGTCTTGACTACTATTACATGGAAGCGCCAGAGGCAGCACCCTGCATTTTAACCTCAACCTTCTCGGTCAGGCCTGCATAGTATTTTTTGAGATGAACAAGAACTTCCTCACGACCAAAGTGGTCAACAATCTCCTCGCCAGCGGAAAGGGCCTTACGCAGTTTGGTACCGGAAAGGATTACGCGGGAAGATTTGTCATGTGGGCAGGTACGCAGAGAAGCCATACCATCACACTCTTTACAGTAGAAGGTCCAGTCGATCTTCATTGGTTTACACTGAAGATCTTTGCTGTTGTCACCGGTCTTAGGAATACGATCAAAAATCTCCTGAGCCTCGAACAGGCCGTAGAAATCACCAACACCAGCATGATCGCGACCGATCAGCATGTTGTTAACGCCATAGTTCTGACGGAAGGTGGCATGAAGCAGTGCTTCACGAGGACCGGCATAACGCATATCCAGAGGATAACCAGCGTTGATAACGTTCTCTTTTACAAAATATTTATCGATAAGGATATCGATGGCTTTCACACGGGTAGCGGCAGGAATATCACCGGCTTTCAAATTACCGATAAGGGAGTGGATCAGAACACCGTCACATACCTCGACAGCGATCTTGGCCAGATACTCATGGGAGCGATGCATTGGGTTACGCAGTTGCAAGGCGGCAACGTTGGCCCAACCGCGCTCGTCAAACATACGACGGGTCTGGGCAGGGGTCAAGAATACGCCAGGATACTCTACTGGATACTCACCCTGAGAAAGAACCTTTACAGGACCGGCAAGGTTGAACTCTTTCTGAGCCATAACCATGATAACACCTGGATGATCATTAGGAGCGATCTCCCAGAATTTACCACCGACAGACTCCTCGCCCTCACCGATAAAGACCTTCTCACACTCCCAACGCTTGTCAGCCTCGGTCATCTCATATTTTTCTGCAACCTTCATGGTGGCGAAAGTCTCGCCATCTTTTACCAGGGCGATATGATCTCCTGGATTAATTTCAGCGGCATCAGCGGCAGATACATCCAGGGTGATGGGTACTGGCCAGAAGGTGCCATCTGCCATCTGAAAATTCTCACAAACGCCTTTCCAGTCAGCTTTGGTCATGAAGCCATCAAGAGGACTGAAACCACCAATTCCCATCATGATGAGATCGCCTTTGGTACGGGCAGAAATCTCAACCTGCTTCAAGCCTGCAGCTACTTTCAGTTCTGCCTCGCGCTCACCATCTTCGAGCAATGCACAAACCAAACCTCTTCCGCCATGTGGTGCAACCAATTTTGAGAACATAGGACTCCCTCTTTTGTTGATTTTTTTTCATGAATAATAACGCCAACCCCAACCTTGAAGTGGGCAATTTAATGAACAACCATTCACTAAAGCATTTCAATATATAAAGCTGTTTATGGAAAAGTCAAGAAGAAAAAAGGGAATCGCCAGTACCTTTTCCTCTCATCCCTGCTTCCTCTCAAATCTCCTCAATCGTAACGCATTACCAACAACCGACACCGAACTCATAGCCATGGCCGCCCCGGCAATCATCGGGTTCAAACTGGGCCCCCCGAAGAGAACGAGCAGCCCTGCTGCCACCGGAATTCCAATGACGTTGTAGGCAAAGGCCCAGAAAAGATTCTGCCGGATATTGCTCATTACTGCCCGAGAAAGACGTAAAGCAATAATCACTCCTTCCAGATCACCTTTCATCAGGACAATATCACCAGATTCGATGGCAATATCGTTCCCTGTTCCCATGGCAATCCCCACATCCGCCATAGCCAACGCCGGGGCATCATTAATCCCGTCCCCGACCATGGCCGTTCGCAATCCCTGCTGCTGCAAGGCAACAATTTTATCCGCCTTTTTATCAGGCATTACCTGGGCAATCACCTCTTCAATCCCAGCCTGGGCGGCAATGGCATGAGCCGTAGCCTCCTGGTCACCGGTAAGCATGATCAGGCGCAACCCCATCTTCCGCATCCTGGCAACCGCCGCCGGCACCTCAGGCTTAAGCTTATCGGCAATGGCCAGTAGAGCCGCAAACCGACCATCAACTGCCAGAAACAAAACCGTCTTCCCCTGCCCCGACAGCTTGGCAACCTCAGTGTCCACTCCCTCCACGCCAATCTCTCTTTCTTCTAGCAGCTGCCGATTGCCAAGAAGGATCTGCCGGCCATCCACCCGGCCGGTAATCCCCTGGCCAACCAGGGCCTCAAAACTTTCCGGCTGTTTCAGTACGCTTCCCTTAACCTTTGCGGCTGCCACCAAAGCCTCGGCCAGGGGATGCTCTGAAGACTGCTCTGCAGAAGCGACCAGAAAAAGCAGCCGTTCATCACTCTCATCACTTGTCACATTGATCAGATCAGTAAGTTCAGGACGGCCATAGGTCAGGGTGCCTGTCTTGTCAAAGACCAGCACTTGGATCTTTTCCGCCATCTCCAAGGCCTCACCGCTTTTAATCAAAACCCCCAGCTGCGCGCCGCGGCCGGTTCCCACCATGATTGAGGTTGGAGTTGCAAGACCCATGGCACAAGGACAGGCAATGACCATCACCGCAATAAAAAAGCGGAGGGCCACGGTGAACTCAGCTCCCCCCAGAAAATACCAGGCAAGTCCTGTCAGCACCGCCACGGCCATGACCACCGGCACAAAATAAAGACTGATCCGATCCGCCATGCCGGCAATGGGGGCCTTGGAGCCCTGTGCCGTCTGCACCATCTTGACAATCCTGGCCAGCAGGGTGTCCTGCCCCACCTGCTCTGTGCGTATCTGCAACACCCCGTTTTTATTCAGGGTACCACAGGTAACCTTGTCTCCCTCTCCCTTGGACACCGGCAGACTTTCACCGGTGAGCATGGATTCATCGACAGCCGTCCGCCCTTTGACAATCAATCCATCCACGGGAACACGCTCCCCTGGCCGCACCAACAACAGGTCTCCAGATTCAATCTCCTCCACCAGGATCTCTGACTGTTCCTCACCCTTGAGCAGAATGGCCTTATCCGGGGTCAGTTGCATCAACTTGGCAATGGCGTCGGAGGTGTGCGACTTGGAACGGGTCTCCATATATTTCCCCAGCGAGACCAAGGCAATCAGCACCCCTGCCGATTCAAAATAGAGATCCATGACCAACATATGCGCATCCCCGCCCAGCATGATTTCCACCAGATTCCACGTGGAATAGATGAAGGCGGCACCCGTACCCATGGCGATGAGAGAATCCATATTGGGAACCCGCCGCAGGAGTGCCGGGATTCCAACGAGATAAAAATTCCGGCCCAATACCATGATGGGCACCACCAGACAAAACTGGAGCAGGGCAAAGCGCAGGGGATAATGATGGGGGTTAATAACGGACGGCAGGGGAAGCCCCAGCATCTCTCCCATGGAGACAAGCAAGAGAATCGCGGCCATCCCCAGTGACCAGAAAAGGCGCATCTTCATGGCTGCAAGGCGCTGCAAGGTCTCCTGACGTTTACGGGCGAACTGATCAAGCCTGGCACTTACCGGACGGGCCTCAAATCCCAACCTGGCGATGGCCTCACGAATCTGCCGCTGATTGGTCAGCCCTTGACGGTAGACCACTGTTCCCGTCTCGGTCACCAGATTGATCGCAACCGACACCACACCTGCCATCCCGGAGAGGACCTTTTCAATACGGGTGGAACAGGAGGCACAATGCATGCCAGTTATAGCCAGATCAAGGGTCAGCTCCTCACTTTCAACCTCCTGTTCAAGCTCAAAACCCAGTTCTTTCACCCGGGCGGCAATCAAATCAAAAGTAACAACACTGTCATCCCAAACCAGTTCCATGCTCTCCGCTGCCAGATTGACCGCCGCCAGATCAACACCTTCCA
>JAQVER010000041.1 GCA_028697885.1 Desulfocapsaceae bacterium | reverse complement strand
ATCCAGCGGCCCTGGGTCTTCAATCTGGTGAGGATGGCTCTCTCCGCTTCAGCATCGCTTGCTATCTCACCCTCCAGGCAACTCTGAACCAGCTCCTGATTGATCAGATAGCGGTCGAGGCCGGCCACGCTGAAGAGCTCACTGTCTCCGGGGAGTTCGTTTTCGGTATCCAGCCGGATATCCAATCTGTTGCGCACGAACCATCTTTGCGGATGGGAAAAGAAGCGGAGCAGGTCAACGATGTTCACAATATGAGTGTCATCGTCAGGCAGTGATCCCGACCACCATGGTTCTGGGTCCTGGATCTGCGGTGGGCGGATCAGGGCTTTGGCTACTTCGCAGTTATGTTCATTATAGCTGAACAGACCGGACGCCCGGAAATAACGGGGGGAAAAGGGCTGCAGGGGATGGAGCTGCATTGGATTTTCAATGCCGTAAGAGAGCCTGAGGGTCTCGATCAGTTCGGTGATCAGCACCGAGGGCGGGATAGCATTTCCCGAGCGGATGGATTGCCCTACATGGCTGAGATAGAGATACTTTCTGGCCGAGAGCAGGGCCTCAAGGAACTGGTAACGGTCATCGCCTCGTTTGGAACGGTCTCCGGGGATGAACTTCTCACCCAGCAGATCAAAAGGAGGATGGCGGTCGGTTTTGGGAAAGACCCCATCGTTCAGCCCCAGCAGACAGACCGCCTGAAAGGGGATAGAGCGCATGGGCAGCATGGAGCAGAAGGTGAGCTGGCCGCGCAGAAATCCGGCGCTGCTCTTGCTCTCCGAGGCCGTTGTCTCCAGCCAGGCCCGTATCACCTCAAGGGGGACATCGTGATGGTGAAAGGAGCCAAAGCGACTGTCAAGGGTGGTCAGGATCTCCCGTAACTGGGCAAGATCTTCCCTGTCCGAGCCAAACAAGGCATCAACATAGGAGAGCAGGAGCGTTGACCAGTGAGCCAGCGGACGCGGCCGGGCAAGGAGCTCTGCCGCCTGGGCCAGCAGTTCGATGAACTGACACAAGCCGCCCAGGGGCCGGGCCTGACTTCCTTCGATATCGGGATAGGGCAGGATGCCATCCACCGGCAGGTCCCAATCCATGGCATATCCCATGAGCAGACGATCAAGTCCGGCCTGCCAGGTGACCTCTGCCTGTACGGGCGCGTCCAGTGTCGCGGGTGCCAGGGATGGCGCAGGAGCGACCGGGTCCAGGTCCTGAAGCTGTTTGACCGAGAGCCCCCAGCGGATACCGGAACTGGTGATCCAGTGTTGAATCAGTTCGCAGTCGGACTCGGTGAGAGAAAAGGCAGGCATAAGCTCCGGTCTTGCCAATAGATCAATGACCTCAGACCAGGAGCAGCGGCTGACTGCCAGATCAAGGAACTGAAGGAAAACGGCCAGGCTGGAGTTGCGGTGGCGCAGGCTGCGGTCGGCAATGGAGTGCTGAATATCATGAAAGATGGCCGGAATAATGGCGGCATAGTCCTGGATGTCAGGGGCCATGACCACAATATCCCGCAGTTCCATCTCCGAATTGGAGTCGAGCCAGCGCAGGACCTGATCCTTGAGAACCATCACCTCCCGGACGGCCGAGTGGCAGGAGGCAATGGTCAGAGAGGAATCAAGGCAGATCTTATCATCATCCTGTCTCTCTTTCCATCCGCCATCAAGCAGGTCGGATTGCAGGCGGTGCAGCAGGCAGGATGTCTCCGTCTGCACCGGATCTTCGTAGCTGTCAGTGTCTATCAGGTTGTCAATACGATCAAGGAGCATGGCCTGAAAGTCCTGACCCTGTTTTCCAAGGGAGTTCAGCAGGGGGTGAATTTCAGGAATAAAAGGAATCGGTTCGATATTCTCGTGCAGTCGGGAGAGGTTTTCCCGTATCAACTGCCGTTTTCCGGGGATGTCAAGCCAGTAGTTTTGACAGGGGGTGAGAAGATAGAGATGGACCTCGCAATGGCAGGAGACGGCGTGCAGACAATCCAGCAGCAGGGGCGGCATGCTGTGCAGACCAAAGACCGAGAGACGGGCGGGCAGGATGGCGCTAAAGTCCTCCGACCCTTGCAGCCGTTGGAGAAACTGGCGCAGCATTTCTCCGCGGTGCGGGGTGTGGTCCAGGGAGGTGCGCAGTTGTGTCCACAGGGCCATCTGCCATTCTTCCGCCGGATTTCTGGTGCTCAATCTCTGCTGCTGCCAGCCATCGAGCATCTCCAGTCGCATGATCTGATACTGATCAAAGATATTGGCCAGTTGCTGGGAAAGCTGATAGCGCTTCAACCCGCTCTGTTCCCCACTCGTATAGCGGAGGAGCGGCGCAAAGAGAGGGCTTGGCTTTTCTTGTTCCTGTTGCGTTATCTGCTGCAACTGGGCATCAATACGCCAGGCAAGCGCATCCCGGGCAAAGGCATCCGGATTGATGACCATGTTCATCCGGCTGGCCATGAGGTCAAAAAAACGGGTGGGCAGGAGATACTCAAAATTGCACCAGACCGGAAAGGCATCGGCCAGCCGCTGGGAGAGCATCCGCTCCATCCCCTGGCTCTGGATGAGGAAAAACTCCTTGGCAAACAGGTTGCGGCGCGGTTGAGTTTGCAGGACTGCAACCAGATGGGCGAGGAGATTTTCAGTCCTGTTGGAGAGATGGAGATAGAACATGGGTTGGTTGTTTACTGATCTTTGTGGATGAGGGCTTAAGGCCGCATCAAGTGGTTTTTAAGGTGTTTGCGGTGCGTCTTCGCCAATCAGCACGGGCTAGCCATTTTCTCAAATCACGGCGTATTGGCCGAGGTCATTTTTGTCCAGGAACTCGGCCAATCGTCTGTTTCAGTAAATCTATTATGCCATACCGATCTGAAACATACCGTCCAGATCATGACGGGAAAAGGCCTTAAAGGCAAGCATGGTCTCTGATTTGACAATGGATTTGATAGCCAGGAGTTTATTGGTCACCAGATCGGCAAGGTCTTCATTGGATGCAACCCGGGCAATGGCGATAAGATCGTAGTTTCCACTTACAGAATAAACCTCGGAAATTCCGTCCATGGCGGCTATTTGCTCAGCGACTTCGTTAATCTTGGTTCTTTCCGCATTGATGAGAATGATCGATGTAACCATTTTGTCTCCTTGTTGTTAGTTTTATCCACTATCCCTTAGACGGACTGGGCCGCCGCCTTCTTTTGCTGTTCCTCGTCCATGAGTTCCTTCATGTCCATGGCATGGTCAAATTCGTGGATCTCGTTCTCGGTAAGAAGCAGATCTTTCAGGGCAAAGACCTGGAGTCGGCAGGATTGGCTGAAGAGGCGGTTCGCTATGAGCAGGGAGGCGATCTCCAGTTCATTAATTTCTCCAGCGGCGGCCCTTTTCATCACCGTCTGGATGAACTGTTTGTCCATCTGCTCAATGTGGACCACCGTCCGCAGCAGACTGCGGTACTGCTCCTGGGGATTCTCGATCTCCAGAAAGCGGTTGATGTCATGGTAGAGTTCCACCAGGCGCCGGCGAAAGAGTTTGTACTGCTGATTCAGGTGTTCATTGTCGGAGCCCTCAAATTCATCCAGGTCACCTTTCATCCCCTTGGTATTTTTGATGGAGTTCATGATATTGCGGGAGGCATAGATCATCCGCTCCAGTTCCTTGGCCTCTGTCTCTTTTAGCTCGACCCTGAGCAGTTTGGCGTAAAACTCAATGATCTCACCGTGCAGGAGCTTCACGTTGGCATAAAAGTCAGGCAGCGTGCTACGCTTGGGTAAGTTTTTTTCAAAGGGCAGGGTATGGTCAAAGATCAATTTATCATCGATATTGAAGGTCCGGAGGCTGTATAACTGACACTCTTCAAAAAGGTGGAGGATCTCTTTGCGCAGAGAGGCTGTGGCCGCATCCGTGACCTCGGTGGGAGTATTATTGAGATAGATGGTCAGCACCTCCTTGCGATCGGGGAAGGTGCGGATCAAAAAACGGGCAAGAAGTCTGATAAAGGGGAAAAAGATGACCACGCCCAAGAAGTTGAAAAGGGTATGAAAGAGGGCCAGGGCCATGACCGCGTCGGTGGAGATATCAATGAAACGGGAAACAAGCCAGGACAGGGGGTGCAGAGCGGCAAAGGCCACGATGCCGGTCGTGACATTAAAGATCAGATGGCTGGTGCTTACCCGTTTCTTGGACTGGATCCCTCCGATGGAACCGAGAAGAACGGTAACGGTGGTGCCGATATTGGCGCCGATGACCATGGCCAGTGAGGACTCGAAGTTGATCAGTCCGCTGTTCAGTCCGGTAAGGACGATGGCGATGGATGCCGAGCTCGACTGCATCAGGGCCGTGATCACAATACCGAAGACAAGATAAAGCCACAGCCCGTAATGGGCAAGAGTGCTGATATCGATATGCTGGGCAAAGTTTTCCACGCTGGTCTTCATGAAATCGAGACCAAGAAAGAGAAAACCGAAACCAATGAGCAGCCTGCTGATTTGAAAAAGCCTGGAGGAGGGGCCGAAGACAATGAAAATAAGCCCGCCGGCCGCGACAAGAGGCAGGGCAAAGGCCTCGATCTTCAGTTTAAAGCCGAAGACCGCCACAATCCAGGCGGTAAGGGTGGTACCGACATTGGCGCCCATCATCACCCCGATCCCGTTTTCCATGGTCATTACCCCGGCTCCGACAAAGGCCAGAACCATGAGGGAGACTGCCGAACTGGACTGGAGGATACCGGTGATAAAGGCGCCGCTGCCGATGGAGCGCAGGCGTCCGTTGGTGTAATACCTGATCATCTGGCGGAAGGCCCTGCCGGACATGGTCTTGATGGCGTCCTCCAGGAGAAACATCCCATAGAGGAAGATGGAGAGGCCGGCCAGTAGTTTCCAGAGATCTAAAGAATCATTCATAGACGTGACCGGTATTGAAAAACCGCCCATAGTTGTTTTTTGTTCTGATGAAGAGCAGTAAGAGGAAAGATAAAAAACATCAGCGCCATGATCTTAAGAAGGCCAGTTGGGATCCTATTGATTCCTCTTTACTGCCCAACCCCTTTCCCGGTATATTCAATAATTGCATGGACAAGACCGGCAAAAATTCCTATGGTGAAAAACAATCGAAAGCGGCGTTCCCATGACACCTTTTCCCCCTCAGACATGTATTGCAGCAGGGCGATGATAAACCAGGTGACGCCGGCCACATAGGGCGCCGTCTGCAGGATCTGCCACAGGGTGGACTGCACGGTTACCATCGGATCGGAAGCAGGCCGCAGATTAAAAAGCAGGTAGGCTGCCGCGGTCAGATAAAATGATACTTTTTCTTTCACATTTTGCATATGAACACTCTTGATACGCTTTATTTCCCTGATACCGTTCTGCCCCTGTATCAGCAGTTGCCCCTGGCCCTTTTCTTTAATAGCATCCATCTGCTCCAGCCCGTTGAACAGGAAGGGAAGGAAGAGCAGGACGCTGCTTTGACCTCAGGCAGTCATCTTTTCACGGAAACGGGGTTCTGTCAAGAACATACTCCTTCCCGGCTGGGAGTGGACCGGGATCGTTTTCTGCATCTCCTTCATGATATCAGAAACAGAAAAGATAATTATGTTGAACAGTTGAGTTATCTTTCCCTCGCCTCTCTGTCCGCACCGCCCAGTCGTGGTGATAATTCCAAGCAGACGATTATTTCTTCGCTTCTCCAAGGCATGGATAAGGATGCTGAGGGCCATGATGAGGCCCTGTGGCAGGCCCGGCTGGTGCTGAAGATCGCCGAGGTACTTGACAGTGAAGAAGAAGAGCTGGCCCAGCAACTGGCCGCTATCGATGATGAGGAAATAGCCCTGTTCAGAAGTTTGCAGGGAGAAATCAGGGAGAGTGGAGACGAGGATGTTGTTGAGGAGGATCCTTTCATTGAACTTCTGGAATTGAAGCAGAAGATGAATCAACCCCGGCCAGGGATGATCAAGAACCGTCTCCGAGCCTGGAGCAAACTCTATCTGTCAGGCCCCTTGCCGGAGAACTTCTGCTTGTGGAGCACTCGCCGTCAGGAGGCAGCGGACCTTCTTCTGGAAAAGTATGAACAAGAATGCGGGCAGGCACCGCTATCACTTTTGCAGATTGATCTTCCGGCCAGGATCAGTCAGGAGGATACGGAGGCGATAAGGAATATCGAGCAGTTCAGGGGCGAGATGCAGGCCCATCTGCAGGAGCTGGCTGCCGCCCTGGGCGAGCTGGTCATGGCCGAAAACCTGAACGTCAGTGATCCGGCCTCGCTTCTACCCCAGGCGGAGACATGGAAGGAGGTGTGGAGCTCCAGGCTGGAATCCTCTTTTCCGGCCAGCCAATATGGGCGTACGGTGCTGACCATTCATCTTCTGGTCGAGATGCCCTTTTCCGTGCTGATTGGAGAGGTGCGCGGTGCCGAGGTGAAATCCCCTGCCCGCCATGCGCTTCTGGCGGTCTGTGCCTAAGGGCCTTACGGGCCCTACATATCGCCAGCTAGATAGCGAACAATAGAGACAGCGGCCACTGTGGCGGTCTCGGCCCTCAAGATACGCGGCCCGAGAGTGACGCTTGTATAGCCCGAGCGGCTTGCAAGCTCAACCTCCTCTTTGCTGAAGCCACCCTCAGGCCCCAGCAGGAGATGGATCTGCTCATAATCAGTAAAGGGAGGCAGGTCGTGCAGGCTGCTTGCTTTTTCCTCTTCCCAGAACAGGATGTGCAGGGTGTGCTGCTCCAGACTGGCGGAAGCAGATAGGGCGGCAAAGGAAAGACTTTCCTTCAGTTCCATGGGGCGGGGTCGGGAACACTGCTTGCAGGCCGACTCCACGATCCGCTGCCAGCGCTGCTGCCGCTTGTTGCCACGCTGCTCATCATCCAGCTTGCCCTGGCAGCGGCTGCTGACGAAAGGGGTAAAGCTGGCGACTCCCAGCTCCGTACATTTTTCAACGACAAAATCCATCTTGGCATTTTTCAGCATTGCCTGTTCCACATGCAGCATCACCCTTCCCTCCTGCTGATCGGCGTCAGCCGTCAGGATGCGGGCAACAATCTGTCTGCCGATGTTGGTTATTTCGGCCAGATAACGCATTCCCGTACCATCAAAGAGCTGAATCTGGGAGCCAACGTGCAGGCGCAGAGACTTGGAGATATGACGTGATTCGGTCTCTGTCAGCAGGACCTCATCACCATTTCTATCAGCCGGATCAAAAAAAAATCTACGCATCATTAAAAAATAAGGGTTAAATCTCGGTAACGGTACAGGCCCCATTGGGACAGACCTCAACACAGGTCTCACAGCCGATACATTCGTCGGCATTCACTGGTTCTGCCTTGCCGTTAATCAGCTCATAGACGGCTGACGGACAGGCACTGATACACTCTTCGCTTCCCTGACATTTATCTTTATCAACAATGACTTCCCACATGATAATGCTCCTTAGGTTTACTCTTTAGAAGGTTATTTTCAACCAGCAACAGTTAAAATCACGAGCTTCATAGCAAGTGATTTTTTACTTTTACACAAAAAAACAGGGTTGGCAAAAGAAAAACAGGATGATCTTTTTTAACGCATGGACCGTGGATGAATAATCAAGAGCAAGGGTATGGCAATGACCGCCTTATATGCTGGAATGAGTTTCGATTTAGGCCTTGTCTTTTATCATGGTATTTGCTACGAAACGAACATCATGAATCATAGAACTCTTCAACAGAATGCAGGGCGTCTGAACGCATGGCTTCTGGCCATTATGGCTTTGGTGCTGCCGCTTTCCACCTCTGCCCTTTCGATAGTGGCCATCTTGATACTGGTTGTCTGGCTTGTTGAAGGAGGCTACCGGGAAAAGTTACGGCTGATCTCCACAAACCCGATTGCCATGGCGGTTCTTTTGTATCTTGCCCTCTACGTGATCGGCCTGTTCTGGACTGAAGATCTGGCAAATGGCCTTGATGTCCTGAAAAAATACTGGAAAATTATCCTTTTGCCTGTGTTTTTGACGACTGCTCGCTGGGAGATGCGACGGGTGTATACAGGTTTTTTTCTAGCAGGGATGACTATTGCCATGACCATGACCTATATGGCCTGGTTCGGTCTTTTGCATTATGCGGATATCACGACACAACATCTCACCCGGGGTACCTTTCATGTCATCTACAATCCCATGCTGGCCTTTGCCATTTATCTCCTCTGTCACGAGCTGGTATGGGGTAAGATCAGATCGGCCCTGCGTTGGCCCTTGGCCGGTTTGGCTTTTCTGATGATATTCAACATGTTTATTACGGAAGGGCGGGGCGGTCAGATTGTATTTTTTGTCCTGCTGAGTCTACTTTTTCTGCAGATCTTCAGAAAAAATATTTTGCGCGCCGGGCTGATCATGATCTTTCTGCTTCCGGCAATCTTTACTGCCGGCTATCAGTTCAGCCCTGTCTTTCATGGGCGGGTAGATCGGGCCTGTTCCGAGGTGCAGCAGTTTAAGAGCAATCCTAATACCTCTGTGGGCTTACGGCTGCTCTTCTGGCAGAATTCCTGGGAGATCATAAAAAAGAATCCATGGCTGGGGGTAGGGACGGGTGATTTTCCGTCGGCCTATGCCGAGGTCAATAAACTCCAATCGCCGCTGATGGGGGCAACCGATAATCCTCATAACCAGTATGTTTTTGTCCTGTGTCAACTGGGACTACTGGGCCTGGCTGCCCTGGTTGGCATCTTTGTAATCCAGATTCGTCAGGCTTTTGTTTTGTCAGACGGCTGGGAGCGGATCCGTCTGGCCTTTCCCCTTTTTTTCCTGACCATCATGTTCACCGAATCCTATCTGATCATTGCGCAGACAGGATTTCTTTTCTCGCTTTTCAGCGCGGTGCTCTATATGCGAAATGAGTCTGCGGAAACGCGGATCTAAGTGTTCTGGCTATAGTTCAGCTCCACCCATTTTCGATAGCTGCCATCCATAACTGCCCGCCACCAGCCTTCATTATCCAGATACCAGTCCAGGGTCTTACGAATACCGGTTTCAAAGGATTCCTGCGGACAATAGCCCAGTTCTTTGGTGATTTTACCGGCATCGATGGCATAGCGGCGATCGTGGCCAAGCCGGTCGGTGACATGGGTGATCAAGCTTTCAGCCATGGAGCCCGAGACCTGCGGGGCGTAGGGAAACCTTTTCTTCATTTCTTCGTTAGTGGCAAATTTCTCATCCAAGAGACGACAGATCAATTTGACGATCTCAATATTGGTCCACTCGTTGTTGCCGCCGATATTATAGGTCTCGCCAATCTTTCCCTGGTGGATAACCAGATCAATACCCCGGTTGTGATCATCCACATAAAGCCAGTCGCGGATCTGCAGTCCATCACCGTATATGGGCAGAGGGCGGCCGTCGAGGATATTGCTGATGACCAGGGGAATCAGTTTTTCCGGGAATTGGTACGGGCCATAATTATTGGAACAGTTGCTGGTTGTTACCTGCAGGCCATAGGTCTCATGATAGGCCCGTACCAGATGATCGGAAGAGGCCTTGGATGCGGCGTAGGGCGAATTGGGTGCATATTGGTTGCTTTCGCTAAACGGCGGTTCTTCAGGTCGCAAGGTGCCATACACCTCATCGGTGGAGACATGATGAAAGCGGTGCGGCCTGGGTGTTTGAAGATTGTCCAGCCAAACTTTCTTGGCCGCTTTAAGCAGGACATGGGTGCCGATGACATTGGTGTCGATAAACTCGTCCGGACCATGGATGGAACGATCCACATGGGATTCGGCGGCAAAATGGACAATGGTGTCAATCTCTTCTTCCTGCAGCAAGCTGAGCACCAGATCGAAATCCCTGATATCGCCATGGATAAAACGGAAGTTTTCCTGGCTTTCAACGGCGACCAGGTTGGCCCGGTTGCCCGCATAGGTCAGGGCGTCCAGAACCACTATCCGGCTGTTCGGGTGATTTTTCAGCCAGAAGTGGACAAAATTGGCACCGATAAAACCAGCACCACCGGTTACCAGGATTTTTTTAGGCTGGTAAAGCATTTTATTTCCTTTTTTCTTGTTTGATCAGGGCCAGGCCCTTGTTGAAAAATAATCGTAATATGAAAACACCGTGAACGGCATAAGAGGCTGTAATGAAATGGATAGAACGTTAATGGTTATTTCGTAACTGTTTCTAACATGGAGGTTAATCCTTCCTGCCAATTGGGAAGTTTCATGCCAAAGGTGTTCATGATTTTATGGCAATCAAGGGCGGAATTTTGGGGACGCCGCGCGGGAGTCGGATATTCACTGGTGGTGATGGGATGTATCGGTATTACATGATCAAGAAGGCCAATATTGCAGGCCTCTTTGATGATGGTCTCTGCAAATCCGTGCCAGGTGGTCTCCGGTAGGCCGCAAAAATGATAGGTGCCCCAGGAAATATCATCAATTCCTTCCTTGATTTTACCTGCCAGGCTCAGCAAGGCCTTGGCAATATGGGTGGCACAGGTTGGACATCCGTGCTGATCCGCCACCACCCGCAGTTCGTCACGTTCAGCTGCCAGTCGGAGCATGGTCTTGACAAAGTTGTTGCCGTGCGGCCCGAAGACCCAGCTGACCCGGATGATCAGATATTGTTTCAGGCGGGTACGCACCTCCTCTTCTCCCTCCCATTTACTTTGGCCGTAGATGCCGGTGGGGGCAACCGGATCATCTTCCTTATAGGCCCCGGATCTATTGCCGTCAAAGACATAATCGGTGGAGAGGTGGATCAGGGGGATCTGGTGAATTTGGCAGCTAGTTGCCAGATTGGCCGGCCCCTGCCGGTTGGTCCGCATTGCAGCCTCGATTTCCTGTTCGGCCTTATCCACGGCCGTGTAGGCTGCAGCGTTGATGACAAGGGAGGGGTGTAACTGGCTGACGATCTGTTCTACCGCTTTGCCATCGCCAATATCGAGTTGCTGCCGGGTCAAAGCTATCAGGGCATAGCCCCTTTCACTGGCCAGACGAGTTACCTCGTATCCGACCTGGCCATTGGCCCCGGTGAGCAGGATGGGAGAATTATGTTTCATCATTTACCAGTGCCGGTAAAGAGACAAAAACTGGCTGGATCAATGTCTGCCAGCAGCGGAGCCAGGCGGTCTTTATCCGAGACCTGCGGTTCGCTTACCGGCCAGTTGATGGCCAGGGAGGGGTCATCCCAGCGGATTGATTTTTCATATTGGGGAGCATACAATTCCGTGCATTTATAGGCAAAAAGTGCGGTTTCGCTGGTCACACAGAAGCCATGAGCAAAGCCGGCAGGTACCCAGAACTGGCGTTTGTTCTCACCGGAAAGGATAACACCGTGCCAACGGCCAAAGGTCGGCGAGCCTTTACGGATATCTACTGCCACATCAAAGACTTCTCCCTGAAGTACATAGACCAGTTTCCCTTGGGCCTGAGGGTTCTGGAAGTGCAGTCCACGCAGGACTCCGCGCATGGAGAAGGAAAGATTGTCCTGAACAAAATCAACATTGATCCCGGCTTCCATGTACCGTTTTTGTGACCAGGTCTCTAAAAAAAATCCCCGTTCGTCACCAAAGATCTTGGGCTCAATGATCAGCAGGCCTGCCAGTGGAGTCTCGATCACCTTCATGACCGACCCTCCATTTGGCAGATCGAGTGCAAATAGGCGCCATAGCCGTTTTTGGATAAGGGAGCGGCCAAGGCCTCCAGGTCTTTCAGGGAAATGTATCCCATGCGGAAGGCAATCTCTTCAGGACAGGCGATCTTCAAGCCCTGCCGATCCTCAATGACTCGGACAAAATTGGCAGCATCAAGGAGAGAGGCGTGGGTGCCGGTGTCCAACCACGCCGTGCCGCGGCTGAGGATCTCTACCTGCAATGTGCCCCGTCTGAGATATTCCCGATTGACATCGGTGATCTCCAGTTCACCGCGTTCTGACGGACGGATTGTCTTAGCAATCTCCACCACCTCATTGTCATAAAAATAGAGTCCGGTGACGGCGTAGAATGATTTGGGCCGGGCCGGTTTTTCTTCCAGGTCAATGACCTTGCCGTCCTTGTCAAAGACCACAACGCCGTAGCGTTCAGGTCGTTGCACATAATAGCCGAAAACTGTGGCCCCATGTTGCTGTTGACTGACATGCTGCAGTTTTTCAGAAAGCCCTTCGGCATGAAAGATGTTGTCGCCCAGGATAAGGGTGACCGGACTGTCACCGATGGAATCCTCTCCAATCAGAAAGGCCTGGGCTAGGCCATCCGGGCTTGGCTGCACCGCGTAACTCAGTTTAAGACCCCAGTGACTGCCATCGCCTAACAGGTTTTTGAACAGGAGCATGTCTGCCGGGGTGGTGATGATGAGAATCTCCCGGATCCCTGTCAGCATCAGGGTGGAGAGAGGGTAGTAGATCATCGGCTTGTCATAGACCGGCATGAGCTGTTTGCTCACGGAATGGGTCAGGGGGTGCAGTCTGGTGCCGGAACCGCCGGCCAGTATGATACCTTTGCGCATGGTGTCCTGTTGGTTTGTGAGAGAATTATTATTCATTATTAAGGTCAGCCACTATACAATTTTAGACGATATCCCACAAGTATTCTTGAGAGAGAAGATATAAGGTCAAAATGAGTGCTTATTTTTAACGTGACTACAATTTAATAGCAGTACCCTGCTGAGCTGTACGTTCTTTATCTCTGGACGAGGTTAAGATGTGGAGCGGTGAGTTATGGGATCAATGAGGAGCGGGTCCAGGATTTTGTGAAAGGAGATTTTTCCGGGGATTGGTGCCGGCATTACATTGAAATGTACAGGGGGAATGGTACGAATCCATTCCCCCTGTTGTGTTCTGTCTGTGTAGAAAGATATGTTTAAAAAGTCATGGTGAACATGGCATCTACCAGAATTCTGTCTTTCAATAATGTTTCATCGCTGTTGGTCAAGGGAATTTCATAGGCAGCGCCGATATCGATCCATTTGTTGATACGGAAACGAGAACCGAAAGCCATAGTTACCAGGTTGGTATTGTCACCATTGTGCTCTCCGCCAAGGTTGATGATGTCGCAGGGATTAAAGCTGGTGATTGCGGCTACCAGGTCGCCCTCTTCATGGCTGTTTGCATAATCATTGAGATTTCTGTTTCCCGAGCTCAGAACATGAAAATGGTTTAGTTCGATCATGGGTTTGAACCAGTCGGTTAGCGCATAGCCCACATTCCATGAATCATAGAACAAGGTGTTTTCTTCATCATTGTCGAAGGGGAGAACAAAGCCGACAGTGCCGGAGAACTGTAGCTTGTCCCATCCTTTGAGAAAGAGAATAGCTGGGGCAAGATTACCGTTACCATTTCCCTGATAGACCTCGTGATCGCCACTGGTGGATTCATAGACCAGACGGCCTGTCATGATAAAATTCTGGGCAGGATCATAGAGAAAGGAGTACTGGAGCCCGGCAGCAATATCTATCCAACCGCTGTGATCTGAAAGCGTGTTGTCTGGATCGCAGTCCATATATCCATCTTTTACGGCAACGAGAGAAAATCGTTCATTAAAGGCATAACTGAACTGTAAGGCTGCCCCCTGGACTGTGCCGCCCAGATCTACTTTGCTTTCGACGCCGCCGATATTCACACTGATCTGGTTCGGCAGGGACTGAGTAAGCATGATAGGCCTGACCATGGTTACATTCCGGGCATCGCCATTATAGACAGGATTGCTTATCGGCATGCTGAAGCTGTCAAAATCTGCAGCTGATCCTATCTGTGGGGCGGAAAGTACGGTGCAGACTAGAAGTCCCGTCCTGCAAACGGTTGTCGTGAATGTTTTTCTCATTTTTCTCTTCTCCTGTTGATGGTTAAATCAAAGGTCTGAGTCAAGCAGATTCAGGCCGCCCTTTTTGTTGTAACGGATAGAGTTCTTACTGAAATATTCCAAAAATGAGATGAATTTTGAGGATGAAGTCTGGAGCTGGATTGGCACTGTCGTTTCATGATGAATAATTATCATTCATCTTATTGATTCAGTATATTTTTTTGTACGGTGGAAAGTCAAGGTGATTTTAGAGTGATGGATTATAAATTCCGGGCTGGTCTGCCTGTCAGGAAAAGCCAGAGAAATCCGCTGATGCCTGCCAGCAGTGAGGCGAGCAGAATTCCTGTTTTGGCCTGGAGCAGGAGGTTTTCCTGACCTGCAAAAGAGAGTTCGCCGATAAAGATGGACATGGTGAATCCAATGCCGGCCAAGAGTGAGATCCCGGCAATATGGTGCAGGTTTATACCAGGTGGTAAGCGCGAGATCCTGGTTTGTTGCAGGAGCCAGACACTTGTAAAGACGCCGATAGCTTTTCCTGCCACAAGACCACTCATAACCCCCATAGTTATAGGATGGAGAAGGGTCGTGGGCAGGCTGGAAAATTCTATGGGGATCCCCGTATTGGCCAGGGCAAAAAGTGGGATAATCAGAAAGGCGCTCCATGGATGGAGGTGAAGCTCCAGACGCTGGAGCGGAGACGCCATATTGTGGATGGAATCTTCCAGATTCTGCAGGACTCCCTGTGCTTTGGTGTTGCCCACAATAGTCCAGCCAGATTCGTGCACCTTGTCAAATCGTCTGAGCAAGTTGGACATGATCTCAATAGATTTTGAAGGATGACATCTGGGGCTTGCAGGTACGGTCAGGGCAGTGAGTACCCCCGCCAGGGTGGCATGGATTCCTGAATAAAGAAGGGCAAGCCAGAGGAAACCACCCAAAAGAAAGTAAGGGAGTGGTTTCCGTATCCCCACACGATTACAGCCGATCAGAAGGAAAAAAATAAAAGCTGCCCAGATAAGCATGTTCTGGTCAATGGTCTTGGTATAAAAGAAGGCAATGATCAGTATGGCACCAAGGTCATCAACAATAGCCAGGGCCAGCAGAAAGCCAAACAGGGCTTTGGGTACCCGTTTGCCCAGGAGAACAAGGGCGCCTACGGCAAAGGCGATATCGGTGGCCATGGGAATGGCCCAGCCTCCCGCGCCAATGCCGTCTTTATTAATGGCGGCATAGAACAGTGCCGGGACGATCATGCCGCCTAAGGCTGCGCCAATGGGCAGGAGAGCCTGCCGCAGACAGGCAAGTTCGCCCACCAGGATCTCCCGTTTAATCTCCAGTCCCACCAGAAAAAAGAAGAGGGCCATCAGGCCGTCATTGATCCAATGATGGAGGGTATGGCTTAAAGTGAATGAACCCAGTTGCAGGGTGATGACGGTATGGCGGATATGATCATAGGCGGTGGCCAGGGAGGTGTTGGCCAGGATCAGAGCCAGAATGGCGCATCCCATAAGTAAAAGGCCCGAGGCGGCATCATAATGGATAAACTTATCAAGGGGTGTTTTGAGTCGTTGAAAGGTCAGTTCCAGCTGAGAGAGGTTCCGGCCGCAATCCGTTTCATTTTCAGGTGTCATAAGGAGTCCTGTCACGTAAAAGAAGAAAGAGGGTTTTGCCAGATCCTGCCAAGAATCTGATCTTTGCTTATTAGAATGGTCTTATCGGATTATGTCAAGTTTATGGATTATACAAGGGGCTTATGCTGTTATGGTAAGTCGCTGTCGTTGATTGATGTCAATACGCCTTGCCATATGTTTTAATGCCTAAAATTTGCAATTGCTTATTCTTAAATTAACGCCTATTTTTGTGCCTGTGTCGACTGGCGAATTACATGTTGTTGCCCAGAATTCAGGTAGTGCCTGTCCATAATGGTTTTTTTGTCCGATTTCGGAGTCATGCGCAAAAATAATCTTTATGGATCATGACTGTGTGATGCGAAATATTTGACTTTATTCGTTAATTTATACTGTATGAGGTGGAAGGAGAAGATGAATCCTTATATTGTCACTCTACTTTTACTCTGTTGCAGCAATGTGTTCATGACCTTTGCCTGGTATGGTCATTTGACGAATATGGCGCATCGGACATGGATTTTTGCGGCCTTGGTAAGTTGGGGGATTGCCTTGTTTGAGTATCTGCTGCAGGTTCCAGCCAACCGCATTGGTCATCAGGTCATGAATGTGGGTCAATTGAAGATCCTCCAAGAGGTGGTGACCCTCTCTGTCTTTGTTCCCTTTTCGCTGTTTTACGTGAAGGAGAAGTTGTCTCTGGATTATCTATGGGCAGTGCTTTGTCTGCTGGGTGCGGTGTTTTTTCTCTTTCGTTCCAGGATCATGGGGACATGATCGTTTGCCGATTTTGTCCCCATGATGTGCAGGGAAAGTTGTGGAAACTCCAACTGAAATCCGTAGCTCAGTGCTCACCACCAAGGACCTGCGCCACACTGTAGGCGTGATCGCCGATTTTTTCAAAAGAGGTGAGCATGTCTATGAACATCAGGCCACTGGCAACGGAACAGCATTGTTCGTGGAGACGGGAAATATGGCTGTCGCGCATGCGTATGCGCATTTCATCAATGGAGTTTTCCAGACTCTGGGCGGTGACCATGACTTCCGGTGAAGGATGTTCCAGATTATCGGAAATAAGTCGCAGGAACTGTCGAGTGGTGTTGCCGATCTCCATAAGCTGTTTTGTCGCTTCTTCAGATTGCTCAATTTTTTGATCGTAGCGCCGGGCCAGCAGTTTGTGCAAGGCCTCACAACGATCGCCGATGCGCTCAATATAGTGGACCGCACCGATCAGGCCGGTGATCTCACGGGCTTCGCTGCGTGACGTTTCGCCCTGAGTGATGATCACCAGATACTGGACGATCTCTTTTTCAAGATAATCCACCTTGTTTTCCGATTGACTGATGGCATCAGCCACGAGCCCCATTTTGGCAACGGGTGACTCGATAAGGAGAAGTACCTTGTCGAGCATGGACTTAACCTCGTAGGTCATGTTGCGCACTTCCAGGCGTACGGCGTGCAGTGCCATGGGTGGAGAACTGATGACATGGGGGTCCAAATATTGAAGAATAGGGCGATCTTTCAGCACCTTAGACGGAATGATCTTGCTGGCAGCCCAGGCGATCTGCTTGACAAACGGAAGGCAGAGGCCTGTGTTGATGACATTAAACATTGTGTGGAACATGGCTACATGAGCGGCCAGGGCTACCATGGAAATCGCTGTGCCGGTAGACGAATCCATCAACTCGCCAGGAACAATATAATCGATGAGTTGCAGATAAGGATTGAACAGCACTATGGCCCATAGAGCCCCGAACAGGTTGAAAATAGAGTGGGAAACAGCCGTCTGCTTGGCTTCGCGGGAGGCCCCCAGGGCTGCAAGATTGGCAGTGATAGTGGTGCCGATGTTTTCACCGAGAACGAGCGCACAAGCCGAAGGCACATCAATGATGCCCTGCGCGGCCAAGGTCATGGTGATGGTCATGGTGGCCGAAGAGGATTGAATAATCATGGTTATGATTGCGCCGACGGCCACTGTCCCCATCCGGTGCATCAAGGTGGAGGCATCTACGGATTGCACAAAGGCGAGGATGGCTGCGGAATCCTTGAGGCTTTCAGCAGATTCTTTCATGAAATCGAGCCCGAGAAAGAGTAGGCCGAACCCCAGCAGAACTTCGCCCCAGTCCGCCAATTTGTGCATGCCCAGCAGTCGGGGCAGAAATCCCATGAAAATGGCGGGAAAAGAGAGCAAAATTATTTTAAATTTGAATCCGAAGAGCGCCACAATCCAGCCGGTCATGGTGGTGCCGATGTTGGCGCCCATGACAACCCCGACTGCCTGAGTCAGTGTCAGCAGTTCAGCGCTGACAAAACTGATAAGCATCACCGTGGTGGCACTCGAAGACTGAACCATCGATGTGATCAGGGTGCCCGTGAGAACGCCTGAAAACCGGTTTCCCGTCATTTTGGACAGAATGGTTCGCATGGTTGGCCCTGCCACTTTCTGCAGACCGTCGCTCATGGTCTTCATGCCGAACAAAAACAGTGCCAGACCGCCCAGAACCGTGATTATTATATTTGATACTGTCATGTAAATGCTCCTTGTATTATTCGATGGCACCGCTAGTCAGCGGCACAGTCTCTTAAGAATAGGACTTTTGCCACATCTCTTCGATGATTGCAATAATTCTGTGACAAAAGAGGTGATTGAAGCGCCATTCATTCCAAAGAGGCAGTTGCTGGCCCTGAGCACGTTGCCGATAATTTCTGTCAGAAGCGGTTTTTTTATTTGCGTTATTTCAACGTATTCTGCCGAGTTGGGGAGAGATCTGCTTGTTCTTTTCTGCCTCTGGCGATAGTATTTGAGCATCGATAGATGCGTTCTCATCTGTTCATGGAGTATAAACTATACGAGGCCATTGTTGCTTAGCGCAGCCAAGTCAACAGAAGTGCAAAGCTTATTTGCTGAGACCCCTTAACGAGAGAGATGTATGGCGCGATTTTTGAAAAAAAATGAGGCAAGTCTGCACAGGACGCCCGGTTCTGTGATCTTTGTTGGCAATCAGAAGGTTGCGCAGGCCAAGGTCACTGTTATGGATTATGATCAGGGCAATCTGTGTGAACTTGAACTGAAAGAGGTGGCAGAGGGTAAGCGTTTCATGAACACAGATACCGCCACCTGGATCAATGTTGACGGGGTGCACGACACTGATCTGATTATGGAGATCGGCAGGAGCTATGAGCTCCACCCCCTGATCCTTGAGGATATTGTCCATACCGGACAACGGCCCAAGGTGGAGGAATACGATGACTGCATCTTTCTGGTCGTCAAGATGCTCCGTTTTGACCGGGATCAGGAGAAGGTTACAGGCGAACAGTTGAGTATGGTACTGGGACGGAGCTTTCTTCTTACCTTTCAGGAACAACCGGGTGATACTTTTGAACCGGTGCGGGAGAGAATCCGCAGGCAGAAAGGACGGATCAGAGGGGAAGGGGTTGATTATCTTGCCTATGCCCTGCTCGACACCGTCGTTGATAATTACATTTTTATAATAGAACAATTGGGGGAGAAGGTGGAGGAGCTAGAGGAAGAGGTCCTCTTTAGTCCGAGTCAGGCGGTGCTGGAAAAGATCACCCACTATAAACGAGAGATGAACTATATGCGCAAGGCTGTCAGGCCGTTCAAGGAACTCACCCAGCAGTTGAACTTTCTGGATTCGGAGCTGATAAGCGATAAGACAGATCCTTTCCTCAAGGATATGCAGGGATTGGCTCTTCAGTCGGTGGAGATTATTGACACCTATCGTGAGATGCTTTTTGATTATATGAATATCTACAATACCGGAGTGAGCAACAAGTTAAACGAAATCATGAAGGTGCTGACCATCTTTTCCGCAATTTTCATTCCTTTGACCTTTATTGCCGGGATCTATGGGACAAATTTTGAATATTTCCCTGAGCTTCATTATAAATACAGTTACTTTGTTTTCTGGGCTGTCCTGCTGCTGGTGGCTGGTGTGATGATCCGGTTTTTCAAGAGACGCGGCTGGTTGTAAGCTGTTGGTCGTCATCTCGATGAACAAGAGGACTCCTGAAATGAAACGAATCGGCTAAAAGGGTTGACATTGACAGGGCTGATGGGTCTTGAGTATACTAAATTATTACGTTTCATTAAGATGGTGTTGGGAAGAGCTGAAGTTATGACTCGGTGATCGGTTGGTTGCTGGTTGCAGAGTGCGAAGATTTCAGCATTGTCAGGTGAACACATCACGAACAAGGGGAAAACTATGATAATTAAGAAAATAGTTCCATGGCTTGCTGTTCTGCTTCTGCTGCTGCTGCAGACGTCGTGTGACTCCGGTCAGAAGGAAGGCTCGAAGGGAGAGGCAGGGGGTGAGGCCGGTTCCCAGAAGATGATCAGTATTAAGGGCTCTGACACCATGGTACACCTGACCAGCTCCTGGGCGGAGCAGTTTATGGGCCTGAATCCCGATGCCCAGATTTCGGTAACAGGCGGTGGATCAGGTACGGGAATTGCCGCCCTGCTCAATGGAACCACAGATATCTGTGCCTCTTCCCGTGAGATTCAAGGCAAGGAAAAAGAGCTTGCTGCGCAGAAAAAAATTGATCTTGTGGAGCACGCTGTGGCCCGTGACGGCTTGGCAATTATTGTTAATCCTGCAAACTCGGTTGCGGAACTTTCCATGGAGCAGCTTCGCAAGATTTTTATCGGCGAATATGCAAACTGGAAGGAGGTTGGTGGCCCGGACCTGCCGATTATCGTCTTGTCCAGAGAATCAAGTTCCGGTACCTTTGTCTTTTTCCAGGAGCATGTACTCAAAAAGGCGGATTATACGCCCAGGGCCAGGCTTCTGGCAGGCACCTCGGCTCTGGTGCAGTCGGTGGAAGCAGATAAAGGGGCTATCGCCTATGTTGGTCTGGCTTATGCACTTGATGCGAAAACCAAGGTAAAAATAGTGGCGGTCAAATCTGCAGATGACGTTGCGGCTGTGCTTCCCAGTGATGAAACCGTACGTGCTGGTCACTACCCGGTGGCCCGGCCTCTCTATCTGTACACCAATGGCAGCTCCTCTCCAGAGGTGAAGGCCTTTGTCGATTTCTGTCTCAGTGATGCCGGCCAGAAAATTGTGACAGAAACCGGTTATATCGCCGTAAAGTAACGCTTATGTGGAAAGACAAGGCTATGCGTCTTTTGATGCTGAGCGCGGCCTCAACCAGTATTTTTCTTGTTGCGCTCATCTTTATCTTTTTGATGAAGGAGTCCGCACCATTTGTCCTGAAGCCAGGGCTTGGCGCGCTGATTGATCGTCAGTGGATTCCCGTCTCCTTTGTTGAGGAACATTTTGGCATCCTGCCTCTGGTGACTGGTTCGGCCTTGGTGACCGGGCTGTCCATGCTCTTCACCATCCCGCTGTCCGTGTTGGGCGCTATTTATATAGCCGAGATTGCCAGTCCCGTTGAGCGGGAGATCCTGAAGCCCTTTATTGAGCTGCTGGCCAGTATCCCTTCAGTTGTTCTTGGTTTTTTCGGCCTGGTGGTTCTGGCACCGCTGATCAAAAATCTCTTTGGACTCGGCACAGGACTGACCGCCCTGACCGGCGCCTTGCTTCTGACCCTCATGGCTATTCCTACGGTCATTACCTTGTCTGAAGATGCTATCATGAGTGTGCCGCGCGCCTATAAGGATGCCTCGCAGGCTTTGGGCGCCAGTGATCTGCAGACCATCTTTCAGGTAATTATTCCTGCAGCTTTGCCTGGAATTATCGCCGCAATTATGCTCGGTGTGGGGCGTGTGATTGGTGAGACCATGGCCGTGCTTATGGTCACCGGAAACTCTGCGATAATGACCTGGTCGCCGCTGGCCCCGGTGCGGACCATGACTGCGACCATTGCTGCGGAAATGGGTGAGGTCTCCTTTGGCAGTATGCATTATCAGGCCCTGTTCTGGATTGGACTGGTGCTGCTGGCAGTAACTTTTGTTCTTAATGTCATTGCCCAGAGGGTTCTGGTTCGATACGGGATGATGAAATGAGCAGACGACGGTCAGAGCAGATAACCTATTTTCTGATCAGGGGAGTGATGTACTCCATCGTCCTGGTGATCGGCTATATCCTCTTTGATATTGTCCGGCATGGGCTGCCGGCCCTGAATTGGGCATTTATTAGCGAGTATCCCCGCAAGAGCGGCTCCGAGGGCGGGATTCTTCCGGCGATTGTCGGCACCTTGTCGCTGCTGGCGGGAACCATTGTTGTGGCCCTGCCCCTTGGCATATGCAGTGCCATCTATCTCTCTGAATATGCGGAACAGAATCGATTTACCGCCATGATCCGCCTGGCCATTATCACCCTGGCCGGGGTGCCCTCTATTGTCTACGGTCTTTTTGGTTTGGGGCTTTTTGTCCTCTTTCTCAATTTTGGTACCTCCATTTTGTCCGGCAGTCTGACCCTGGCCTGCATGGTTCTGCCCACGATTATTGTCTCCAGTGAGGAGGCCTTGCGGGCTGTGCCCCGAGGCTACAGGGACGCGAGTCTGGCCTTAGGTGCCACCAAGTGGGAGACCATCCGCACCAATGTCCTGCCTTACTCCCTGTCCGGTATTATCACCGGATCCATACTGGGAATCGGCCGGGCAGCCGGCGAGACAGCACCCATCCTGTTGACCGTTGCCGCCTTTTATCTGCCGAGGCTGCCCAAATCAATCTTTGATCAGGTTATGGCCCTGCCATACCACTTATATATCCTGGCCACCCAGCACCCGGAAGCTGACAAGGTGCTGCCGCTGCAGTATGCCACGGCCCTTGTCCTGCTGCTTCTGGTTCTCGGTCTCAGTCTGGGGGCCATCATTATTCGCATTCATTTCAGGAAAAAATATCGATGGTAGAGACTTCTCCTTTTCCCGCAGATACCGAGCATGTTATCACGACCAGTAAAGTGAATTTTTTTTACGGGGCCACCCAGGCCCTGTTTGATATCACTATGGATATTCCCGGCCGCCGGGTCACCGCCTTTATTGGGCCTTCCGGCTGTGGCAAGTCAACTTTTCTGCGCATCTTCAATAGGATGAATGATACCATTGCCGGAACACGGCTTGAGGGAGATGTTCGTATCAACGGCGAGGATATCTATAGAAATGGCAGTAATGTTGTGCGGCTGCGCCGGAAGGTGGGGATGGTTTTTCAGAAATCCAATCCTTTCCCGAAGTCCATTTTTGACAACGTGGCCTATGGCCCCCGTATCCATGGGACCCATGATAAGCAGCAACTGGCCGAGATTGTCGAAAAAAGTCTGATCCGTTCCGCCTTGTGGGATGAGGTGAAGGACCGGCTGGAGAGCAATGCCCTGGGATTGTCGGGTGGGCAGCAGCAGCGTCTCTGTATTGCCAGGGCATTGGCCGTAGGGCCAGAGATCCTGCTTATGGATGAACCGGCCTCTGCCCTTGATCCGAAATCAACCATTCGCATCGAAGATCTGATCGGCGAGTTGCGCAATGAGTATACGATCGTTATCGTAACCCATAATATGCAGCAGGCCGCCCGTATCTCAGACTATACCGCCTTTTTCTATGAAGGGCATCTGGTGGAATTTAATGCCACCAAGAAGATATTTACCAAACCACGGGAAAAACAGACGGAAGATTATATAACCGGCCGTTTCGGTTGAAGGGGAGATTATGTCACAGCACTTGCAGAAAGAAATCGATGCGCTCAAGGAAAAAATCATCTATATGGGGACTGAGGTGGAAGATCGGGTCTATCGGGCTACGGTTTCACTTATCAACCGCAATCAGCAGATGGCGCAGGCTGTACTTTCCGGAGATCATGAAATTGATCAGTTGGAGGTTAATATAGAAGAGGATTGCTTGAAAATTCTGGCTCTTCATCAGCCGGTGGCCAGCGATCTCCGTTTTATTATTGCCGTCTTGAAGATCAATAATGAACTGGAGCGGGTGGGTGATCTGGCTGTTGGTATTGCCGAACGCAGCAGTTATCTTATTGAACAGCCGGGAATAAGCATCGGCTTTGATATGAGCGCCATGATGCATACCGTGGAAGGCATGCTTACCCGTAGTATTGAGGCCTTGGTTAACCTGGATGTGCAGAAGGCACATCGGGTGCGTGCCGAGGATGATCGGGTGGATGCCATGAACCGGGACATGTATGCTCTGGTTAAGGAGGAGTTGGCAAAAGATCCAATTAATATCAATATCCTGCTGCATAATCTCTCCGTCAGCCGTCATCTGGAACGGATTGCCGATCATGCCACAAATATTGCGGAAGATGTCATTTATCTGGTGAATGCCGAGATCATCCGCCATTCACCTGAGGTCTTTGAGGATTAAACTGCCGTTTTTTTTTCGGATCACGAACTGTAAGAAACCTGCAGAGTTTTGAGGTTGGTTATTTACTCGATGTTTTAATCGAGTGAAATTTTGCCATAAATTTTCTGTTCATTCCGTCTTCTGTGCAAGAGAGTCTTTTTGATTATTTTTTCTCCTTTCAGAGGCTTCAAACTATAAACGTACTTTCATACTATGAACATACTCATCTGTGGCGGGGCCGGATACATCGGCTCCCACATGGCAAAGATGCTTGCCACCCAAGATCATAAAATTACAGTGTTTGACAACTTTTCAACCGGCCACCGCCAGGCAGTCAAATGGGGGGAGCTTGCAGAAGGGGATTTGCTGGATCTGAACGCGCTTGACCAGCTTTTTAACAAACAAAGCTTTGATGCTGTCATGCATTTTTCTGCTAAGTCCCTGGTGGGCGAGTCAATGGCTAATCCCTCGTTATATTACCGAAATAATGTGACAGGAACTTTGAACCTTCTGGAGACAATGGTTAAATATGAAGTAAAGAAATTTGTTTTTTCTTCCTCCGCTTCAACCTTTGGTAATCCGATCAAAGATTTTATTGATGAGACACACCCCCAGAATCCTATTAACCCCTACGGCCAGACAAAACTGATGGTGGAACGGATTTTAAAGGACTACGCTCAGGCATATGGCCTTAATTCTGTGAGCCTTCGCTACTTTAATGCGGCTGGTGCTGATCCTGATGCGGAAATTGGAGAAGCACATAATCCGGAGACCCATCTCATCCCCAATGTCCTGAAAGCTGTGCTGAAAGGCGGGAAAAGGCTTAAGGTTTTTGGTAAGGATTATAGCACCGCAGATGGAACCTGCGTCCGGGATTATATCCATATCAATGATTTATGCACAGCACATCTCCAGGCTCTTGCTTATATGGGCACCAAAAAAGGGGCCCATGGCTTTAATCTGGGAAACGGCAAGGGGTTTTCCATTTTGGAAATTATAGAGGCGGCCGAACAGGTGGTGGGCAGCGAAATTCCCTTTGATTACGAGGAGAGACGTTCGGGAGATCCGGCCATATTGGTAGCGGACAGTACTCTCATTCATAACGAGCTGGGCTGGCAGGCCGACTATAGGGACGTTGAGGAGATTTTGGCTACTGCCTGGAACTGGCATCAAGGGCAGAAGTGGTAAGTGGTCTTCGCCTCACCATCAGACTTGAGTTCATGTTATCAACACAAGCAATTCCTGCTGGATACTGATGATTCAAAACGAATCATCTCTTCTGGAATTTTGTCATAAATTTTTTATCAATCCAATCCTTGATCCAAAAGGCCATGGTCCCTGCAAAGATCAGCCCTTTTTTACGTAATACTCCTTGTCCATTTCCCAGATTGAAGATCAGAAGATAGTCCTTGCCGGGATCAAAGGGGATGAGTTCCTCACCTTGGAGATATGCCTTGAGGTTATGAAAAAGGATGGGGTTTTCCCTCACTGCATAGACCCCAACCTTGTCCAGGGGTTGGGGTTCAAAAAAGATACAGTCGCCGCCGCCAAAGATCTCAGGGTGATCAGGGCTCTGCAGATAGCGATTCACCAGCAGGCCGCCATCCGGGCCGGTGGCGATTCCTGCCTGACGAAAAAAAGAAGAGGGATGCACCCCGGTTGCCAGGATAATAAAATCGGCATGTTCGGTGATCCCGCAATCAAAGATGAGGGTGTTATCTTTGATGGTCTTCAGATAGCCGTATTCATGGATGATGACTCCGTTCTTTTCCAGCAGGTTTTGACTTCTGCGGCGAACTTTTTCCGAAAACCTGGCCATAAAGCTGTGACCGGCAAAAAGGGAGACCTTTACTTTGTGTCCGCTGGCACTGACAAGCTGGCGGATGTTTCCCGCGGCCTCTGCTCCGGCTGGGCCGCCCCCAATAACAGCAATAGCCACTGATTGCTGCATTGCCTTTTCCTGGATCTGCTGGCGGGCCTCATACAGGCGTTCGATGGGCTTGACGGTATAGATGTTGGAGGCATCGCCAATGATCTCCGGGAGATCGACGCTGCTGCCGGTATTGAAGGAGACAACGTCGTAATCGACGATGCGTCCGGATGCCAGATGCAGTCGCCGGGTGACAGGATCAACAGCTGTTATGGAGTCGCGGATAAAGGTGCCGCCCTGTTCTTCCACGGTCTGCCTGGTGGCAAAGCGAATATTGTCGGGCTCGTAGGTCGCGCCCAGCATACCGGGGCCCATGCCGGAATAGTAATGATAATCTGAAGGGCCGATGACGGTTACTGTGTGTCCGAGATCTCTCAACAGTTTGATATTGGCCAAAGTAACCATGTGGGCATGTCCGCCGCCTGCCAGAACCAGATGCTTTCCCATATTGGTACCTCCTCTGTGGTTTTCAGTGAACCGCTGTCTCAGCTGATTGCTCTGGTGACAATGTCCCGGTCAAAATAGTTTATTGCCATGCCGGCATCGACCACCAGGGTCTGGGCGGTAATGCCGGAGGAGCGTTCCGAGAGAAGAAAGACAGCGGTATCTGCAGCCTCTTGGGTGGTCAGCGCCTTTTTTCTCAGAGTTGCTTTTTCTGCATAGAGATAACTGTCCACATAGCCGGGAATCCCTGCGGAGGCCGATGTCTTTAGCAGGCCCGGGGCAATGGCGTTGAAGCGGATGTTGGAAAAGGCGGAGAAGCTTTTGGCCAGAAAGCAGATGGATGAGTCCAGGGCTGCCTTGATCGGCGCCATATACCCATAGTTTTCTGCGGCCATCCTGGTGGTGGAGATGGAGATGGTGACCACTGAACCATTGGCATCCAGCAGTCCCTGAAAATGGTTGCAGATGGAGATCAGGGAAAAACAGGAGATGTCCATGGCCTGGAGAAAATCCTTTTTCAAGGTGGCATGAAAAGGCTGCAGGCCCTCGGAGTAATTGGCAAAGGCAATGGAGTGAACCAGGCCGTGAATGCGTCCGCCGTTTTCCGCTTGAATCTCGGCGGCAATCTCATCCCGGACGCGCATAATATTGGCCTCATCTTCGACATCGCAGATAAATACCGGGCATCCGGGAAAGAGGTTGCGTGCTGTTTCCTGCCGGGCCAGGGAACGGACGACGTGGATCACCCGTGCTCCTTGGGCAATCAGGGTTTTGCCAATAACAGAGGCAAGGGACTTTTTATTGGCCAGCCCGAAAAGAACAAAAGTTTTATCAGTGAGATTAAGAAAATCCATGGTCAAGTCCTGTGGATGCGGTTATTTTTGCGAGATCATGAACGATGGTCTCTTACTTGAAAGCTCCTTAACCAGAATACCCTTTTTTACCTCGTTGTTTCAATGATTGAATTCCCTTCACACAGTATATCTCCTATCGGTATCATTCACTCCTGTTATCCGGAAAAATTCGGTATTCCCCGGCAACCGGGTCTGGTCAAAAGCAGCAGCGGTCGTCTTGCATTGTTGCCGCCTTATAACCGGGAAGAGATGGTCAGGGGACTGGATGCCTTTTCGCACATCTGGATCCAGTTTCTCTTCCATGAGGCGGTGGTGGACGGCTGGCGTCCGACGGTTCGTCCTCCCTGGCTGGGGGGGCAGAAGCGGGTAGGGGTTTTTGCCAGCCGCAGTCCCCACCGCCCTAATTATCTAGGGCTTTCGGTGGTCCGGCTTACGGGGATATGTCAAGATAAGCATGGGTTATTTTTGGAGATTGCGGAGCTGGATCTGCTCGATCAGACGCCTGTTGTTGATATCAAACCGTATGTTCCCTACAGTGACGGTATTGTTGGTGCCAGTGGCGGCTTCATTCCGCCTCCTGAGTCAGTGGAGCGGGAGGTCGTTTTTTCGGAGGAGGCAGCGATATTTTGCCGCGACTATGAACAGCGTACAGGCCGCCGGCTCAGGTCTTTGATTTGTGAGAGCCTGGAGCAGGATCCCCGGCCGGCCAGTCAGCGCCGGCAGATGCGCGAATACGGGATGGCGCTCTGGGATGTGAATGTCCGCTGGCAGGCGCAGGGGGAGCGTTTTCTGGTGCTGATGATTTTGGAAAGATGAGAGAGGGAAAAGAAAGTCCTATGGGCGGACAAATTCATTGAGTTTGCAGTAGACCCTACCGCCAATGTCGTAGCTCTTGGTGAGCATGTTGTACTCGAGGCTGCCGCCTTTAATGGATACGTCCTTGCCGATGAGTCTGGTGGGTCCGGGGCAGTTTGCTATCTTGCTCTTGTCGTTATAGTGGAGGAGCTCGGTATAGATCTCGTATTTATCCTTGGGCTTTTTGATGACTACTTTGTCAATGAGAGTAAGCAGGCTGGATGTCTTGTCAAAGACGCCCTGTCGGGCGGTGATGTGAGTTTGTTCTCCCTGCTCGCTGGTGATGGTGGCGTTGATATCCTCCATCTTGAATTCATCGGTTGTCTTGCCGGTCATGGCCCTTTTGGCAACGATGTCAAGGGTAGTCTGGCCATTATGGCTCTGGATGATATGAACGGTATTCATGGTAAAGTCATGGGCATTTTGTCGATTCTGCGTCAAGGCAGGGTCGTAGCCGCCACGGGGGGCGAGAAAGGCGGTCAGTGGTATTCGCCACAAAGGAAAGGTGAGCAACAGGGCAAAGGGGACCAGCCAGATGAAGTTTCTGCTGTTAAAGTTCATACTCATCGACTCATATAGCTTTGCAGAAGTTGCCGATACTGACCTTTGGCCTCAAGAATCAGATTGCAGATCTCCCGGACTGCGCCATGGCCGCCTGATTGTTCGGTGGTATAGTGTACGGCTTCCTTGATTTCTGGTACCGCATTGGCCGGAGCAGCGCTGAATCCTGCCCGGGTAAGGAGAACAAGGTCCAGCCAGTCGTCCCCCATGTAGGCAATTTCAAAGGGTTTGCAGTCTGATTGTTTAAGGATTTCTTTGTAGGCCTCCACTTTATTGCCGACCCCTTGATAGACATAGCGCATCTTCAGGTTGGCACAACGCCTGGCCACGGCCTCGGAGCTGCGGGCCGTAATTACGCCCAACTCCAGGCCTGCCTCCTGGAGGAGACGCAGGCCAAAACCATCCTGGGTATTGAAGGCCTTCGATTCCTGCCCTTCATGGGAATAGATGAGACTGCCATCGGTGAGTACGCCGTCCACATCGAGGAGCAGGATACGGATGGGTTTGGCCTTGGAAAGCGCTGCCTGCCAGGCCGCACTGCGGATGGGGCTGGCTGGTTGATTTCTGGCCATGGCACGGTAGCCTTCGAGAACCTCGCAGTCTGAGGGGTACTGGCCGGGCTTTGTAGGGATGCAGGAGTCAGGGGACATGGGATTCAGGGGGTGATTAATAAATTAAGCTAATATTATTGTAGGGATCTGTTATTGTGGCCTGCTCATGATCGCAGGCATGAAAAGGAGCCAAGGTGAACCGAAATTGGCCTTAAGGCTGACTCCGGCAAAGGCAGTGTATCCATTAACCGAGATATACCAGTTGCCCGCCTGGGGATTGCTGATGGATATATCTTCTGTATTTCCGGTAAGATATGATCTGTGATCCCAGTCAATGAGAGTCGGCTTGGCATTGTAGCGAACATAGAGGTCGGCATCGCCGGTGCCTCCCCATGTCTGAATTGTCAGAGAGCGTGTACCGGTGGGAACAGCGATATAATAATCGAGCATTTCATCTTGTGCGCCTGAGAGATTGCTTACGGCAACACCATTATGTAATTCAATAGCATCGGGGGTGTAAGTTGCGGTTACCGTTTTGTTTGCGGTCATTGAAACGGTGCAATCAGTGCTGACTGTGGAGTCACATCCGCTCCAGTTATTAAAGATTGTACTGCCGGAGGTAGATGGTGCTGTCAGTGTGATGTTTGTGTCTGGGGCAATACCGCTTTCGCTGTAATTAGTCGTTCCTGAGTAGAGTCCGGGATTGCCGGTAATGGCAATGCTGGACGCACCGGAGGAGTTTACATTGAGGTTGTAGGATGGTGCTGTCATGAAATTCTCTAACACATTAATCCTTTTTTTTGTTACAGAAGGACAGTCGCCGTCCGTAACAGATAATCCTGTGGCCTGGAAGGCGCTAAGAATTTCTGCTACGCTGGCGTCTGGTCTTTGTTGTTTGATCAATGCCCAAGCGCCTGTTACATGGGGCGTTGCCATTGAGGTCCCATTCCAGCTTGCATAACTGTTGCCGGGAATTGAGGAATTGATCGTTGAGCCAGGGGCAAAAAGACTCATAAAATCGGCGCTGTTTGAATATGAGGCAACGTGATCTGCATCATCAGTGGCTCCCACACTGATAGCAGACGATATGCAGGCAGGAGCGCTGATAGAGCCACAATAACCATTGTTGCCTGAGGCAATAATGGTGGCAATGCCTGCAGCTTGTAGATTGTCAATGATTGCTTTTCTTGAGTCAGTGTCACAAGTACTGTTATAGTTACCGCCGCCAAGACTCATATTTACAGATGCAATCGTGTAGGTGTCTTTTAAGGCATAAATTCGTTCAAGTCCTTTTATTTGGTCGCTGGTATAGGATAATGCACAAGGTGCTTTCCCAACACCACACTGCTCCTCGCTGTCGAATCGTGAAAAAACCTGCACTGCGATGATACCAGCTTCCGGCGCAACCCCGGGACCGGGAGAGCCGCTGACAGATTGTCTGCCTCCAGCAATACCGGCCACATGGGTGCCGTGATCACACTTCCCTGCTGGACAAATTCCGCTGATATACGGCATGGCCGAGTCAGTGGCGGTTGATTCCATCACGCCCCCAGGACATACAGTTGTACTGTTATATGGCAAATAATCCGTTGAATAACAGGCCTCTGAAACCACACTTCCGGAGAGGAACGGATGGGTTTTATCAACCCCTGTATCCAAGACCGCGATGGTGACCCCGGTACCTTTAATATTGGATGAATGTAGATTGGAAGCCCCGATGCGGGGAACGCTCAGGTCAAGAGTAGGGGCGCTCAGCGTATCCTCTTGAATCTGTTGCACATCCGGAGAAGCAAGAAGGGCATCCAAGGCTGCGCTGTCAACGGTCATTGAGAGATATGGCGTATATCTAAACTTGTAACTATGCAGTATCTTATGTCCTGCCAACCCCCTTAATACAGACTTTTGAGCAGAGGCGATTTGACTCATCTGCACATGTGCCGAAGAGGATACTGCATCGGCCATGGGCTGAAATGGTTGCGTTGTTTTCACCCTGACAATAATCCTGACAGATCCATCCTGGTTCGCTTTGGCCGCAAGTTTTGCATTCTCAGGGCTATTTTTCTTCTCAATAATCGTATTGCTGAAGGCATATACATCAGCCGATACGATCGGCGACAAAAAAGATGATACCAACAACAGGCCAAATAGCGCAGACATCATACCGTTCTGCTTTATTTTTTGGAGGAAGGCTTGTGAGAACTTCATGGCATAATCTCCAGTTTTTCAGTGATTCTGCTTTGTTCTATTTTTTTACACAGAATTTGCTGGGGAATTAAAAAAGTAAAGAACTGAAGACCTAAAATCCCTGACATACCTCCCGGATCTGTACCAGTTGGGTCAGGGTCGCTTCAATCTGATCAAGGGCGATGGAGTTGGGTCCGTCACAGAGGGCCTTGTCCGGATCCGGATGGACTTCCATAAAAAGACCGTCGATACCGGCGGCAACTGCGGCCCGGCTGAGGGGGGCGATGAACTCTCTCTGGCCGCCGGAAGAGGTGCCGGCACCTCCAGGAAGTTGCACCGAATGGGTGGCGTCGTAAATGACTGGGCAGTCAAAGGAGCGCATGATGGGCAGTGCCCGCATATCGACCACGAGATTATTGTAGCCGAAGCTTGCACCCCGCTCGACCAGCATGACCTTTTTACCGCCTGCCGCCCGGATCTTGTTCACCCCATGTTCCATGTCCCAGGGAGAAACAAACTGCCCCTTTTTCAGGTTGATGGGTTTTCCTGTCCGAGCCACGGCGGTGAGGAGATCGGTCTGTCTGCAGAGAAAGGCTGGGATCTGGATGATGTCCAGTACCTCGGCCGCTGCCTCAACTTGGGATGTTTCATGGACATCGGAGATCACCGGCACCTGCAGTTCTTCTTTGATGCGGGAGAGAATGGCCAGTCCTTCTGTCAGGCCAGGACCGCGGTAGGAGGAGAGGGAGGTGCGGTTGGCCTTGTCAAAGGATGCCTTGAAGACATAGGAGAGTCCGAGGCGGGCACAGATCTCCTGCATGGTGCCTGCGACCCTGCGGGCCATCTCTTCTGATTCAAGGGCGCAGGGACCGGCAATGAGCAGCAGAGGATGACCCGAACCGACCTGAATCAGGCCTCCTCCCGGGATAGCAATGGCGACCGGGGAGACGTTCAGGGCCGTCATTGGGCCTTATGCTTGATGGCCGCGGCGATAAAGTCACGGAACAGGGGATGTGGCCGCATTGGTTTGGACTTGAATTCCGGATGAAACTGGCAACCGAGAAACCAGGGGTGGTCTTCCAGTTCAATAATCTCCACCAGATTATTGTCTGGAGACGTCCCGGAGATCACCAGACCTTTCTCTTCCAGCCGCTGGCGATAGTCATTGTTGAACTCATAGCGGTGACGATGTCTCTCGGAGATCTCATCCATGCCATAGGCGGCCCGAGCCAGGGTGCCATCACGCAAAATGCACGGATAGGCGCCCAGACGCAGGGTGCCCCCTTTCTCTGATGTTTCGTCACGTATCTGCATCTTGCCGGTACGGTAATCAAACCACTCCTTGATGAGGTAGATAATCGGATCAGAGGTGGTGAGATCAAATTCTGTGGAATCGGCCTTGGTTATCCCTGCCATATTACGGGCATATTCAATAACGGCCAGTTGCATCCCCAGGCAGATGCCGAAGAAGGGGACCTTTTGTTCCCGAGCATGGGTGATAGCCTTGATCTTGCCGGCCACTCCCCGTTGCCCAAAACCGCCGGGCACCAGGATTCCATGGCATCCTGCCAGCAGTTCAGCAGGATCTTCTCCTTCCAGATCCTCGGCGTTGATATAGCGCAGTTCGACCTTGGCATCATTGGCCAGTCCGCCATGCATCAGGGACTCATGCAGGCTTTTGTAGGATTCGGTCAGGTCAACATATTTGCCGGGGATAGCAATGGTGATGGTTTTTTTTGGGTTTTTGATCTTTTTGACCAGATCCTCCCAAGGCTTGATATTGGGCTTTCCGGTCCAGATATTGAGCAGCTCGAGGATCTTGGTATCCAGACCTTCTTTGTGCAGGTAGAGAGGCACTTCGTAAATCGAGTCGACGTCAATGCCCGTGATAACAGCGTCTTTGGAAAGACTGCAAAAAAGTCCGATCTTGGCCTTTAGTTCATCACTGAGGGGGGCTTCAGTACGGCAGACCAGGATGTCGGGTTGGATGCCATCGGCACGCAGTTCGCGTACGGAATGTTGGGTGGGCTTGGTCTTGACCTCTCCTGCAGTCTTGATATAGGGCACGTAAGTGAGGTGGATGTACAGGGTGTTTTCCCGACCCAGATCACCGCGCAGCTGCCTGATTGCCTCGATAAAAGGAAGTCCTTCGATGTCGCCGACGGTACCGCCGATCTCAATAATCGCCACATCGACGCTGCCGTCAAGTTGGAGGATTGCCTCCTTGATCTCGTTGGTAATATGGGGGATGACCTGGACTGTGCCGCCCAGATATTCACCGCGTCGTTCCTTGGTGATGACCGAATAGTAGATCCGTCCGGTGGTGTAGTTGTTTTTCTGGGCCATGACCGCATTGGTGTAGCGTTCATAATGACCCATGTCCAGGTCGGTCTCGGCCCCATCGTCGGTGACAAAAACCTCTCCATGCTGAAAGGGGTTCATGGTACCCGGATCAACATTGATATAAGGATCGAGTTTCTGGAAGGTGACCGTCAGGCCACGGCTTTCGAGGAGGGCGCCGATGGCCGCTGCCGCCAGTCCTTTGCCGAGAGAGGAAAGCACACCGCCGGTCACGAAAATAAACTTGGTTTGTTTGGTATTGTTTTTATTTTTCATGAAGGTCACTATAGCAATGGGAACTTTTTTTTGGAATAAAAAACGGATATCGGAAGACATTTTTTTACTTGTTTTTCAGCCTTGCCGTAACTAGTTTCTTTGATCAAGAATAATTCTCAAAAATGATTCCCTGGAGGCTGTCATGTCTTTAATTATAACTTTCCTGGCTGTGTTGTTGATGGGTGTGGCCTGTGTTGCGCCGGTTATGGCAGAAGAACAAAGGGAAGTGGCCGTCTTTGGCGGCGGTTGCTTCTGGTGCATGGAGCCGCCTTTTGTTGAGATGGAAGGAGTCCTTGAGGTTAGGGTCGGGTATGTCGGTGGCAGCAAGGAGACTGCAGATTATCAGCAGGTAAGCAGCGGACGGACCGATCATTATGAAGGGGTAAGGGTGATTTATAATCCTGCGAAAGTCTCTTATGGGCAATTACTGGAGGTATTCTGGCGTCAGATCGATCCTACTGATGGAGGCGGCCAGTTTGCTGATCGTGGTTCTCAATATAAAACGGCCATCTTCTATCAGAATGAGGGGCAGAGGGTGCTGTCTGAAAAATCCAAGGCAGATCTGGCGGCCTCTGGTTTGTTTTCAGGGCCCATTGCCACCCGGATCCTGCCGGCTGTCCCGTTTTATGAGGCGGAAGAGTATCATCAGGAGTATTACCGGAAGAATTACAGCCATTATGCGGCCTACAAGGAAGGCTCCGGAAGAAAGGCCTTTCTGGAAAAGATGTGGTTGCTAAAAGACAAACAGCAGAAAAAATATGTGAAACCAACCGATGAAGAACTGCGCCGTCGCCTCACCCCCTTGCAGTATGATGTGACTCAGAGAGAGGGGACTGAACCGGCCTTTTATAATGAATACTGGGATAATAAAGAGCAGGGGATCTATGTGGATGTGGTCTCCGGTGAGCCGCTCTTCAGTTCCAGGAACAAGTTTGATTCAGGTACCGGTGGGCCCACTTTTACTAAGCCCCTTGAGGCCAAAAAC
>JAQVER010000129.1 GCA_028697885.1 Desulfocapsaceae bacterium | reverse complement strand
TAACCCCTTATTCCGACATTGGATGTTGATCACCTCCAGCCTGCGGTGAAAATGATCATCAGGCGGGTCCCACACTACACCAGACGCCGTGGTATATGTGCTGGTATTTAAATACCCTCGATCCGGATTGGCCGCCCTTGCCAAAATCGACACCTGTACCGCACGAATCTGGTTGGGATTGGCTGGAGCAAGAGATTGAACAGGGGGGGTTGATGCATCATTATCATCATCAATCAGATAACAAAATTCCAGAGCTTCGATATTGTCGGCCAAGGGTTGAAGAGCACCACCACCAATCCCCCTTCCCAGCGAGGCGGTACCACTCCAGTCGGCACCACCATTATCCGCAATGCCGTCACCATTGTTGTCACCGTTTCCAGCAAAGCCATAGGCAATATCCTCATCACCATTAACTTGGCCATCAGAGACGTTCAGACGGGGAATAGAATTATCTTTTGTATCCATGGTGAACCGAAAGCTATTGCTGGTGGCCGTTATAATCCCCGGCACATTACTCTTCGTCGGGTCACACCCGGCCAGACGAATTTCCATGGGCAGTATCGCTAATACTCCGCGCAGATCCTGTTGGATATTGGCGATACTGTCTATCGTCGCATAACGCTTGGATTGCGCTATATAGATGTTAGCAATGATAGCAATGACAATACTGGAAATGGCAACAACCATCAGCAACTCAACAAGACTAAACCCAGTTTTATCATTTTTTAACCTGAGATTTCGTCCCCTACAAGGCATAACCATATCTGTGTGCTCCTTCACTCTTTATTGTGTCCTGATGCTACCCGCTGTTGAAACGATAACAGATTGCTGAACCGCTAAATTGCTCGTCTGAAACCCCACGGCTCCAGCGCCCAAAGCGCCGCCAGGGCTGACAGGAATCCCTCTTGAGGAAAAAATAAGAACATCACCGGCAAAGCTCACACCATCACCACCAACAGCAGGATCGAAAATTACCAGTGGAGGCAATGATGTTGCAGGTATCAGTGTAGGCTCTGCCCCATCTTGCACTCCATTGCTCGAAGTGCCAGGGCCATTATCACGAAACATGGTGTAAGTATTGTTTGCGGTATTAAACCAAACCGCAACACTTTCTCCACGTCGCAACGCTTCTATTTTGGCTTGCATCATTACAGAATAAACATCTCTGGTGGTACTGCGCAAAGTTCTGGCCGGACGAGATTGGAGATAGGAATACAAGGAGATACCAGCCAGGATACCTGTGATCGCTATAGCCACCATCAATTCAATCAGAGTAAATCCATTTTGTCCTGTTTTGATTCTCATAAATAGCGCTCACAAATTATTTATTTTTTTCATCAGGCCCACTTTTACCTTTCTCGCTTGAGGAGAAGCAAAAATCAAGCCATACAACATGGCATTTCTAATAATAAAACATATGCCATGAATCCATCATTTTATCGATAAAAATACTTTCAATCTGCAATGCAAGTATTTTTTATCGGCAATCGTTGTATTAAAAAATTTAACAAACAAACCAGACAAAAGAAACTTTCTTAACAGTTAGCTTCCTTCCAACATATTGAAAACGTTTTTTGTATCAAAACAACTGATGCACATATGCCTCCACACAATTCATACCGACACAAGGAGACTCTATTTTTAGCAATCAACACAGACTGAAACAACTTTTTGGCAACTACCCATTCTATGAGAACAGATCACTGCACAGTTGAGACAAGCTTCTAATACACCTGGAGAGTAGTATCTTGACGATGTTTATCGTTGAAGCCGAAAGCTCAGACTGCAAGCCAATTTATCTTATCTCAATGAACTCCAGAATTACCAGAAGAGAGCTTCATCACCAGACACGGACAGCACTCTCAAAGTGACAAAATTTGTCACCACTTTCACAAACACTGACAAAATTCAGCACACCAGAAAAATATTTATAAAAAAATGATCCTATGACGTTTCAATCTCAACGCAACCAGAAAACATAAATGAATTCAACAAAATAACAACTTCACTGGATTACAAAACCACTATTCCTCAAATATCGAGTTTAAAAAACATTCTACAAAGGTTTCCTGCACTTGCTTTTTCAAAAAAACAAAGATAGAGTCTTCTTAATTTAGTTGGCATGATTCATGCTTAAACAAAGACGTAAGTTGGCAACAACACAATTCAACCCACCTCAAAGGAGCAACACCATGAGAAAACTGAGAATCAACTACAACCAGCAAGGCTTCACCCTGATCGAGCTCATGATCGTCATCGCGATCATCGGCATTTTGGCAGCGATCGCCATCCCTAACTTTATTGCCTATAGAAACAAGTCCTTCTGTTCACAGGCAGAGTCTGATGCCAACAACTTGGCAGCCTCCGTCGCTGATTACTTTGCAATTCCAACACACACCGCTACACCAGCCGTAGCAGATCTCAATAATGGTGCAGGTTTTACATTCACCCGGGCTGGCGCTGCTGACGCAAACTCTGGAACTGTTACCGGAGCTGACCCAAACCTGGGTATCACCATTACAGTCACCGACGGTTCAGGTCGTTGCCCTGCCGACTATCAAGCTGCCTCTAACGGCAATTGGGATGGTGCTGCTGTATTTACAAAACGCATCCAACCCTAATTGTAATTGTTAGTGTGATTCCTATAAGCAGTCAAGATGAGAGTTCGTCTCATCTTGACTGCTTATTATACGTTAACCCTCCAATGCGAAAAATATTTCCTCAAATTCATCTCTACCGCATTTTTTTTCTTATCAGTATCTTTACTCTTCTCTGCTACAGCAATATCTTAACAAGCCCTTGGCAACTAGACGACCCGCCCAACATCACCGAGAATTACCCTCTTCGCATCGACAATCTGCAACCGGAGACTCTCTGGAAAACCTTCTTTGCCCAACCCTTTGCTGAGGGGCAACTCTACCGGCCCATTACCAACCTCAGCTTTGCCCTCAATTGGTACCTTGGACAGGACAATCCCTTAGGCTACCATAGTATTAATCTGCTCATTCATATCCTGACCGTTTTTTTTCTCTTCAAGGCTACCCTACTCCTCCTGCAAGCCCCTTTCTTAAAAAAATATACTGAGAGTGATGTTTTTTTTATCGCCCTCCTCAGCGCTACCCTTTGGGCCATCAATCCAGTCCAGACCCAGGCAGTGACCTATATTGTGCAACGCATGGCCTCCATGGCTGCTATGTTTTACATCTTCGCCGTCTACAACTATATCCGCGCCCGTCGAGTCCAAGCACGCGCACAGATCATAACCCGCAGCATCCTCTGCGCCCTGTTCTTTCTTTTAGCTATGGGCTGCAAGGAAAATGCCATCACCCTTATTCCCAGCCTGCTCTTGCTGGAGACACTCTTTTTTTATAAAAAAAACGACCGCTTTTCAAAGATCGCTCTCACTGCTCTTATTGTTACCAATGTCTGCCTGTTCCTGGCTGCACTCTATTATGCCCTTGACCATAATCTGCTGCAATCGCTTTCAACCCCCGTGGGAAGCAGACCCTTTTCTATTGGCGAACGGCTACTGACTCAACCTTCCATTCTTCTGTTTTATCTCTCCTTGCTTCTCTATCCATCTCCAGCAAGATTATCCATTGATCACAGCTTCCCTTTGTCAACCTCGCTACTCCATCCGTGGACGACACTGCCCGCGATGCTCTGCATCATGGCACTACTTTTCCTCGCCGCCTGGCAATGGCGCAAAAGGCCCTTACTCAGCTTCGCAATTCTCTTTTTTTTCATCAATCACCTGGTCGAATCAACTATTATTCCCCTGGAGCTGATCTTTGAACACCGAAATTATTTGCCGTCCTTCTTCCTTTTTCTCCCTCTGGCTGCAGGATTACGCTTCACACTCAACTCTTGTGCCTCCTCCAGTCGCTTACTGTATCTCACTATCGTCGTATCTACTACAATTCTACTGATAGCAATTGGCCTTGGTACCTACCTTCGCAATAGTGTCTGGGCAACAGAAGAATTGTTATGGGCAGACACCCTGAGCAAGGCTTCTGATAATGCCAGACCCTTTGCCAAACTGGGAGCAATCTACGGCTGGCAGAAAGACAAAACCCCTGAAAATCTGCAAACGGCTATCGCCCTGCTGCAAAAATCCCTGGAACGGGAAAGCCCTCGCACCTCTTTCAAACCGGCAATAGTCGACAATATCGGCAAGGTATATGCCAATTACGGCATGCTTGACCAGGCAATTATCTATTACAAGAAGTCACTGCAACTCAATCCCGATTTCATCACCTCACGCTTCGATCTTGCCAATGCTCTGACCCTGCAAGGAAACTTTCAAGAAGCACTGGAACAAATCGATATTGTTATTGCTAAAAACGATTTGCAAAGCCGTTTTTTCAACCTCAAGACCATGCTTCTGCTCTGGCTGGATCGACCAAAAGAAGCGGCAGAATGCAGCCATCAGACAATGCGACGAACTCTCCTCAACAAAGAACGCTATTTTTACAATACGGGTGTAGCCTTGAGTAAGGCCGGACACCACAGCCAAGGAGAATGGTTCCTCAACAGAGCCCTGCAACAATTCCCCGATGATATACGAATACTCTACAGCCTGATTGAAAACCGGATACTTGCAGGGAGTTCGAGTGATGCCACAAAATACGCCTTGCAACTCCTTGACAAACAAGGCATAATTTCTCTAACGAACAATATCGAAAGACTTCGCACAGATTATTCCGCAGTTCCTGTCAACGTCGACTTGATTGCCCCCATTATCATCAAAGCTGCCCAAGATGCTGTAATCAAGCTGAGCCAAATGCCCTCGAAGTAAAGTATATGAATCCCATTAGTACAGGACATAAAGAAGTCCTCCCATACCGCTATTATAGCATCCCTGTTTTTCTCCTCCTTCTTCTGGGTCTGGCTGATACTGCGTATCTGGCCTATTCTCACTACAAAAACTATACCGACATCACCTTCAGCAGCTTCTGCGCCCTATCCAAGTCAATCAACTGCGACACGGTTTCACAAAGCCCCTGGTCCATCCTACTTGGTATCCCTATAGCTTTTTGGGGTTTTTTGGCGTACTCTCTATTTCTAATTATCTTTCTGGCAACCCTGCGCAAGTCAAAAGAGTCCGAAACTCTTTGGCATCTCTTATTTATATTGGGATTGGTGGACGCCATCGCCGCTGTGTATTTCGGTTATATCTCAGCAATAAAGATTAAAGCCTACTGTATTCTCTGCCTTGCCAGCTATGGCATCAGTTTTTCCTTATTCTTTTATTGCTGGATTATCCTGAGTCGCTTCTGTAGAGATTCTTTCTGGATCGGGCTGAAAAAGGGAGTGCACCATCTTTTTAGTTCATGGCTTCTCAGGGGTAGCATCATTGCCCTGATGGCGATATTCCTCTGCTTCAAAATATATGTTCCACCTTATTGGCAATACACCTTCCCACCTTCTTCCACAGAAATCTCCAACGGACATACAGAAGAGGGAAATCCCTGGATAGGTTCCAAAACCCCTGAAATTACGATCCACGAATATACTGATTATCAATGTTTTCAGTGCAGTAAAATGCACCAGTTTCTGCGCCGTCTGATCGCTGAGCACCCAGGAAAGATCAAACTTATACACCACCATTACCCCATGGACCATGAGTTCAACAATATCATCGTCCCTAAACCTTTTCACATCGGCTCCGGGAAAATGGCAATGATTGGCATCTATGCGGCATCTAAAAATAAATTCTGGGAAATGAACGACGCACTCTACGCAATCGGAAGGGAAAAACAACCATTCAACACCCGAACACTGTCGAAAATGACAGGATTTTCAGCCGGTGAACTGGCAGCGGCTACTCGACACCCACAGATCCGCGAGGCGCTTTTGTATGACATTCGTCAAGGTATGAAACTGGGAATAACCGGTACCCCCACCTTTGTCATTAACGGCAAGGCATATCAAGGATCCATCCCTGCCGAAATTCTTCAAACAATCATACCATGAATGCCTCCTCCCCCCAGGGGAATGACTGCCACCTCTCAACAAAATCATATTTTGTCTGTGGTCTGATAATTCTGTTTGTTGGCCTTATAGCGGCTATCATTCTGCTTGCATCCGTCCCGCCCGTTGACCGCGATTCTTTGACACATCATCTGTACATTCCCAGACTTTATCTCAATCATGGTGGCATATTTGAAATACCAGAGATAGACTTTTCTTATTTCCCGATGAATCTGGAAATGCTGTATATGCTGCCATTAGCGTTTGGCAATGATATCATCCCCAAATATATCCATTTCCTTTTCGCTCTACTTACGTCTGCTTTTCTTTATTATTATATAAAAGTGATTCTGAATAGAACCGCTGCGTTGATTGGAGTTCTTTTTTTTCTCTCATTGCCTGTTATTGTCAAACTCTCGATTACCGCCTATGTCGATCTTGGATTGATCTTTTTTTCTTCAGCCTCGCTACTTCTCATTTTCACTTGGCTCAAAGACACAGCGAGGGTACGCTATCTTCTCTTGGCTGGTGCTTGTTGCGGAATGGCTGTCGGCACCAAATATAACGGCCTTATCGACCTGCTCCTGCTGACCATGTTCGTCCCGGTCCTTTATCAAAGATGCTCACCACAAGACAAACAATCTAATGTAAATGCATTCCGTTATGGGACAGTATTCTTCATGGCGGCACTTTTGACATTCTCGCCTTGGGCAATAAGGAATAGTATCTGGACTGGCAATCCACTCTACCCACTTTTCGGCTCTATATTTGGAACTGAAGACACATCAGTACTGGGAGGAATGAATTTTTTCCTCGTCCGTAAATTTCTCTACCATGAATCGTGGTGGCAAACACTTCTAATCCCGCTCCGCATTTTTTTTGAAGGCCAGGATGACAATCCTAAATACTTTGATGGTCAGCTCAACCCCTTCCTACTAATCCTTCCTTTATTTGCTTTCACAGTACACGCCAGAAACAACCAGGAACATATTGCGAAACAGACGTTAGCCATCTTCTCCTTTCTCTATATTATTCTTGCCTTTTTCCAGCGGGATCTTCGTATTCGTTACATCGGACCGGCCATTGTCCCTTTGGTAATTCTGTCGATTTACGGGTTCAACAATGTGCTCATTCTAGCCAAAAAAATTCAAAAAACAAATGTGAGACGCTTTGTTTTTACCATCCTCGTTCTCGTTGCTGGAGCAGCTCTGTTGTATAATGTGTTCTACATTTCCAGCCTGTTTTCCAAAGTGCAGCCATTAACTTATCTCTCAGGGAAAACATCGAAAACAGACTACATCAGCCATTTTCGTCCCGAGTACCCTGTGTACCAGTATGCCAACCAACATCTTTCCAACAATTCAAAAACTTTATGTGTTTTCTCTGGCAATCGGGGGTATTATCTTAACATTCCTCATTCCTTTGATTTTCATAACAATCAAAGTATACTTTGTAATACAATCAAACGTGCATCGACCCCTGCTGATATCTTAATTTATCTCCAGCAAAACGGTTTCACCCACCTCATCATACGAAACGATCTATGGCAACAATGGCTAGCAAACAATTTATCCACTGAAAAACGCGTTCTGTTTGAAAGAGTTCGCTCCAATAATTTCCACCATATGTTCAGTTACGATCAGTACAGCCTTTATGAAATCCATTCATCACCTCAACCCTCGCAAATCAATCCAGGGAAAGAAACACCATGAAGAATTCAATTTTGCTCATAAATCCACCTTTGAGCCTGGAAGAAAGGTACGGGAAGGACATGGCACAATTTGGCGCTATCACCGAGCCACTCGGCCTTGCCTATATCGCGGGCATGCTTGAACACCATGGTATTCAAGTCGCGATTCTCGACGCTCAAGCAGAAAAGATGTCTATCAATCTGATTGTTGACCAAATTAGTACTACAAAAGATATTACCATAATTGGAATTACCCTTCTCACCCCCATGCATGGGGTAGTTAAGCGGTTGTGCGACAGAATTAAACAATCACACCCCACGATACTTATTGTGCTTGGCGGCCCTCATTGTACAGCAATGAAAGAACAGGTGCTGGCCGAAATAGAAAGCGCTGATATTTCCTGTATAGGCGAAGGTGAACTAACAATGACCGCCATTGCTCAACTACAAAATAAGGCGGAATTGGGGGGCATAGAGGGTATTTGTTATCGAAATAATGGATCCATTATTTCGAACAACCAAC
>JAQVER010000128.1 GCA_028697885.1 Desulfocapsaceae bacterium | reverse complement strand
GCTGCCCGGACGGGTCAACGCCGCAGCCGTTACCAAAAGTCCAGATATCTCCTATCCACCGGCCCAGTATTTTAGAAAGATCTTTACTTTTAAACAACTACATGCCACGTCGAAAGACGAAATTAAAACAATAGCTATTTCATTTTCGATGTTATTGTTTGACGATACACGAGTTTGCCTTTTGACTTTGTGATTATCAGGAAAATTGGATAGAAAAACGATTAATCCTGTTAGAAAAAATATGACAATTCAGTGCGATATCGTAAGATCTGTACTCGAATAGTTGTTGCGATATTGTCATGGTAACTTTGTCATAAAAATACTGTTAGCCTGAAGGAATACAAATGCCACAAGACCACTTAGAATACTATCTTGCAATCGAATCAGATCTCGTCACCTGCTCAAGATTTGTCGATTTTTCAACCAACAATTTCCAGACACACTCATTAGAATTCGCAAGAATTATATTAGCAGCTTCTGCAGAAATTGATGCAGTGGCAAAGGAATTTTGTAAAGCAATTAATGCTGCTTCAAGGGCTGACAATATTTTAAAATATGCCGATGAAATCATACTGGTGTACCCCAATATTACAAACATTGAAATTGCCGCCCCTCGCCACAATATAAGATTAAAACCATGGGATAATTGGACGGCGACTACAAGCCCTCCTTGGTGGAGAGCCCATAACAATATTAAACATGACCGTGCCAATAATTTCGGAGAAGCAAACTTAGAAAATGCCATTGCAGCCGCAAGTGGATTATTGGCGATAATCTTATATTTCTACAAACAAAAAAACGGACAACAACTTGAAATAAGCGTTTTTGATGGCCCCAAATTGTTTTGTGTCACTAACTTGTCGCAAAACGATGATTGGGAGAATGGTGGTATTTTCTGGGGTTACACACTGCCATAAACGATTAAATAAAAATCGGCTAACCAGCGCATTAATGCAGACGGGAAGAACGTTTGCGGCCTGACGGTCTAGTTCAGTGACCCGCTGGTTATGCGGGTCGTTAAGTGTAAAAAAAAATGGAACTATCGGAAGTTTTTCCAAAAGACGGTCACATTCAGCATCTGTATTGCGACAAATGTGGCGGATATTTAGATCTGACATTTGATCTTTTCGATGAAAAGGTCTCAGGGGTACATATCCGTATAGACGGACTCCCATACCTTAGTTGTGGAAAGTGCAACTTGAGTTATCTCCCAGAGGATTCGCGGTTCGCAATTATTTATTTGCACAAACAAGCCACTAAAAAGAATTCTGATGTCGTAAATGTTACGAGAAACAAAACGAACGTGGAGTACGAATTCACCAACGTACCATTTTTATATGATTCCGATGATTACAAATATATTCCTGGTCTAAAACGCCCCTTTGACGAGGGGTTTCTCACACCGATTTATTTCAATAGAGAGGTTCTACTGAAGTACGACGCTTCACCCACTTATCGTCTAAGCTTCGCATCTACAACTTACGGCGAAATGCGGCAGGGAGACGATTTTTCCATCCCATTCGGTGTGAATAAAAATGGCAAAGTGATTATGTGGCTAGGGGATATCGCGCGACTCCCAAAAAATGAGCAATATTACCTTCGTTCTGAAAATATCGAGCCCGACCATTCAATCGGTTCAGAGTTCTACGATGGTCAAATTGAGGTTAAATTCACCGAGCATTCAAAAGAAGATGCTTTGTTTCAAAAACGCTCAGTTTTTCTTGAGGAGTGTTTTAAGCGTTTTGGCATAAAAATAGCTCATCTAGATAAAGAGGTTTACGATCTCGCAATCTCTTTCAATATTCCGATAGTGGATACAGAAAAAGAAAGGCGTCATGTAGCAGATACACTGAATAAAATATACATAGAGTCATTTGATAATAATGCGCTAGGGCAAATACTGAATAGCTTCTCCATAGATCCTAAAAAACTTGGTAGCATCAAGAGGCTTCAAGGAGTCATGGATCAAATTGCAAATCCTGATGAGGTTTCCGATCTCATTTTGCCATTTTATGTGCTCTATGATTTGCGTGTTGCCTATTCGCACTTAGGCTCAAAAGAAGGTAGCGAAGAAAAATTGAAGTATGTCAGAGAGAGGATTGGGTTTTCTTTGGAAGTTGGGTTGCTCGAGATATACAGCGTATTGATAGATCAGCTTGGTAGTTCTTATGAAAAATTCACTTCATTCGTCAAAGAAAACACTTAACAAAAAAATCCAGCCGACCTCCAATTTGAAAAAAGCTAAAAACTTAGATAAAATGCGCCCTGTTCTTGAACAGATGTATCGCCTTGCGGTGCTCCATGATGCGGCAACTTATGTGCTACTACACGGTGACTATTTTATAGATAAAAGGAAAGACAGGGATTGGGACAAAAAACTTCAAAAAATTGTTAACTCCATCAATAATTTTTCTTACAGTTCTAATGGGGAAATTTCCTCTGAAGAAGGTTATCTTTCCAAAAATGACAACAAAAACTTTCAGCTGTTTTTTGGAGAAACATCTAAAGTTTTCCATCCAGCAAAGTTATTAGAAAAAGGTTAAAAAAAACAGGTAATCACTTTATGATATTTGATCCAAATACGTGGTTAGGATCAATCTCAGGGCAAGTTGTGGCAGGTATTTTGACAACCGCATTGCTTTTTGTATGCGGTATTGCTGCTTGGCCGTTGAGATGGTGGCGTAATAGCAGAAAACTTCAAAAATTATTATTAAGCGGTCGAAAGCTTACCTTTGTTTTCAATTCTGAGGCAGGAAAGACTAAGATAGTTACTTTTCTTCCCGATGGAAAGATAGGTGAAGGATCTAATGAAAATGAATATTCATGGAGAATAAAACATGGCCAGCTTGAGATTTTTGCATCAGACGGCAGTTTGTATAGCCGATTCAAACTTGATGGGAAAACAGGCAGATTGTGCCATACAAATGACACGGATACTAAATCAATACTTGGCCAATACTTCGTTCCTTAAGTCAATAAATCGAAATGAGCCGAACCAGGCGGTTCACTTGACGCCGAGAACGTCTGCGGAACTGACGCGGCAAGCTTGTTGGCGGCGCAAGTGACCTTGTCGTTAAACGTTCGGATATCTCCTATGAACCGGGAAAGACTGATTAGAAAGATCTTGACCATTGAAAAGCAAAGGTTAATTTTTCGATGATTTCGGAAATAGCAACAGAGCGTTGTCAAAAGTTGTATGAAAGTTACCATGATCAATTTTTGGAAGCCGGTTATTCCGAAAGAGAAGCCACTGAAAAATGCGCACATTACTATCTTGATGGCAAGCCCCAGACCAAAGGTCTCACACCTCTCTATCGCTCCATAGCATTCTGGAATTGCAATTTTTGGAGCAACCAACTTGCTGTTTGCTTTGACAGTCATGTGGTTGCTTGGGCGCTAGGTCGCTCCATACATCTTGGGATCTCTGAATTAAGAGACTTAGGGCAAATGTTCGAGGATGCTCCAAAGTTACTAGAACGCGGGATACGTTATTCCCAATTGTTTCTTCATCCCCAATCACCTCTCTGGCTGTCAATTCTCAAGTTATCATCGACCTCATCAAATGATTTTCGGATTTTTTTAAGGGTTTGTGATCATCTTCGTGGAATTTTGGAAATACACGATAAGGAGGTTGAACATTTAAAGTCAAAACTCGCTGAACTAACTGTTTTTGAATATCTTTTGTATGGAAGTCTATTTGCTTTCCAGGGCTTGGTATCAGAAAAATTTGATTCCGAAGAGTTGGTTGTAAAAAATGTCAAAATTGAGCAGGAAATTTCAGACGCATTGAACCAACTCCTTGTCTGGAAGCTAATGACACGGCCAGAAAATGATTTTAAGTTAACGGATTGGTACCTTGCCAAATCATTGCGAAGTCATCTAGTTCCTCTGATTTTACCGGCAGAGGGATCACTTACTCGAGTACTGCAATATCTAAAATTTTTCTCCGATTTGATGCAAGCAACGATTGATCGAAATAATTTTGTAAATAGATCAATCATTAGTTTCTGCTTCGATGATGACTATCGATTCAAATTTGATGGAGATCATCTCACCTTATACCCGATAAAAATTCCTGAAGAATCTGAGTGGGATCGAAACGGAAAAAAATTAAATATTTTGCATCAATATTGGTTCAATAAAGCTCTTGCTGTTTATGCTTGTTCAGGCCTTGATGAAACCCCTTTCGGTTTACCAGAAAACGATACTGGAAACCGAGAAGCCTACATTAAGGCGATTCAGGTACACTTGCAACTCACCGAGATTTACGGGATGGATGATCAACTCGAGTTGCCAAACGGAACACAAGTTGACTTGTTTAAAGCTTTGCATTCACTTGAGTTGATGACAGCCTTTTTCAAGGCTCATTTCATCGATCCTTTTAAAAAATATCATCAGATTTCAGGTGATTGGATCCATGCACTTGGTCAACTTGCTGTGGATGGTTTATCAACGGGTCAAAATCGCTTTCCTCTGACTTGGGCAGAACCATCGGAAAAGGCCAGAACAATCAAATCATGGACAGTTTCTGAAACTCATCCGGAAGGCAATATTAAAGAGGCAGAAGGTATTCTTGAATTTTGGAGTAACGATCTTAAAGCTCTTGCTGACAGGCTTAAAGCCCAACCTAATATCCCCACACCTGAATTTCACGAAAAACCGATTTTAAAACTCGGTCACAATGGATTCCAGCTTCCATGGTTAACTGCCACGCAAAATAATTCGACTGCTGCCATTAACAACCTGAGACGAATTGGTAGTCGTCGTAGCGGTCGCCAGGATGAAACTCACCAAATTGAGAATCGCTTAGGGGAAAAGTTTGAAGAAAAGGGTTTTGCTGTCGTCAAAGCCTATCATCCAGCAAAAATCGACAGCGAGGAACCAGGTGAAGTCGATTTGATTTGCTCCCTGGAAGACCACGTATTCATTCTGGAGTTAAAATCGACGTACATCAGGAAATCTGAACAAGATGCATGGATTCATTACACCACAACTTTACGGAAAGCTGCCCAGCAGCTTAAACGTAAATATTCTGCGGTATTATCGGCTTTAACCAATGATGATTCTCTTCGCGCAAGACTTCGATTATCCGACGGAATTAAGATGCCAGTGGTACATACATGGATAGTTGATACGTCCATTGAATACGACCAAAGTATAATTGATGGTTTTTTTAAAATTTCACTGGAAGGACTATTGGTTATCCTGTGGAACGAACAGCATTTTATGAATGGAATTATACTGCAAAATGATGAAATACAGGTAACTGATTTTTTTGCTAATGGATTCTCAGCCAAACGTTTTGCTGAAGTTGTTGAAAATGGAGAGCTTTGGTCTTTTCTACAATAATCAATTTGAAATATTTTTTGGAAATATCTGGACTTTCGAAGGCCCAGATTAAGTTCCCTGAAATGATACCGTATTTCTGTATATCATTCATTTAGGAGTGATATAGAAATTGTATAATAACTTGTTAAATAGAACCGAAATTAAGACGGAGGATTATATGGATTGTAGGAAACTTTATGATTCCATCTTAGAAGACTGGCTACCAACACCACGGTCAATTTTAACAGCGGGGTCAACAATATCGCTAACTCTACTATCAATCGGTCTTCCGGAGTACCTACAGAAAATAGGCATCAAATTCACAGTAGAAAAAACATTACTGCTCCGGACAGTAGCACCGTTAATGATATTGTGTGCTGGGACATTTATAGTTCTCCTTCTCGTAGTTCTTCACTACAAATCTGTTAAATCTAGCGTCCCTGGCTCCATTAAATACGCTAGACAGCAAGTTGAAAGATGGCGGAAAGAAATTCAGTCGTTTTCGCATCAAGGAGGAAGTTTTAATACCCACAATTTTATGCAATCGACTACTTATGCCGAAATGTTTCCATTTTTATCATCAAAGACTATGAAGGATTTAAATTCTAATAATATAACCGTTATTTGCGGAGGCAGACAAAGCATGGTTGATACTAATATCTTGATGGCACTTTATACCGAATTAGACAGAATATCGGCAAAGTGAATAATTAAGCAATCGCTGCACACGGAAACGCAAAAGCAGCTGTTCGGTGTGCTTTAACGGCATCACTACCACGGAAAACTTAGTTATGGATACAGTTAATTGTTCGAAGTGTGGCGCCTCCCGTTCACCCGAACTTGCACAGGGAACTGAGCGGCCTCCATGCCCATATTGCGGAGAAAGATTGTTAACCATGAGTATGTCGTGCATCTCGTCACTATCTATCTCAAGTCTATCCTCAACAGAACTTGCTCCAGCAAATCAATCCCGGAATTGGAAGCAGCGATGGAAACTTATTCAGAGTGAACTTCAGATCATTCTCCGCTCCCACACGATAGCCATGAGCGGGGACTCAATTCATTCCTCGCTGCAACGCCTTTGCTCGTTTTACATCCTTAGCTACCACCTGAAAGATGCCTTGAAGGAGGCAGCTAAGGAGCTTGGACTGAAGCCTTCTGATGTCGAAGGCGCAATCACAAAGGATGCAAGATTGGCAATCTTAGCCGATCTCGCAAACATAGATAAGCATGTGTTACTCAATCGCCCTCCGAGAAGCGGCGCAATTCCATCCATTGAACGTATTTCCGGTGTAGATGATATAGCAAACAGCGGCTGGAAGCTATCCGCACAGATAAGACACGGTGAATCTATTCTCGACGGATTAGCTGTCGCTAGAGAAGCTGTCAACGCTTGGCAAGAATGGCTAAAGACATGGCGCCTAATCTAATGTCAAACCCATCATTCCACCGGACTGCGCAAAAAGACGCACAGCCGGGTGAATTCAGACGGTTATCAAAATCAACATATCTCCTATCGATCAGGCCAGAACTTTTGGAAAGATATAGCCTCTTATTTTACTTATCCAACAGTTATGATTTAAATTTAATGAACCAAGAGTGCAGTGAATAAATTTCCCCGACGTATATTTAATTTCTGACTGAATAAATTTGGGGTAGCGGTGAATCTTTTCCTTGATTTTCCCCCAAAAAAGATATTTATTTGAAATATAAATTCCACTTAATTTTATTAAGTAATCCCTTCCGGGAAAATAACTGAGGCTTCATGGTATATTTTAAAAAATATATTTCGATGAATGACCCAGTGATCTCACACCTGCCATATTCTTTCTGCAAGAAAAGTTTAATCGCAAATGCGAACCTCTTTTTTGTATGATTGAGGATATGGCACCCCCTGACAAGACGACAAGATTATCTTTTTTTCTGATTTCATCGTCCTCTTCGTCAACCTTTTCACTACCCCCTTTTTTTCATCGACAAGATAAATCCGGCTGGACACATCCCATACAAGAAAAGTTTAATCGCAAATGCGAACCTCTTTTTTGTGGATAAATCCGTTTGATTCTTTTTGTCGTTGATTCCCCATAGCAATAGAGCAACACCAACCCCATAATTGGGAGAATCACAACTCTCCCATCAGGGGCATAGTTGTCTTCTCCCATAATCCACAAGATTAAAGGAGAACAACCATGTCAACACTCACAGTAAAGATTAACGAAATTAACGAATTGATCAGAAGTTTTGGCCGCAATGCTGTGCAGGAAATTAAAATGAAAGACAAGGACGGCAAGGTGATTGGTCAAATTCGCTATGGCTATAAACCGCAATATGTATTTGACGCAGTTAATCAAATCTTAGAACCGGAAAACTGGCGTTACGAACTGATTAAGGAGGATATTTTTGAAACTCAGGTCGTTACTGAAGTCAAATTATTTTTGAAAACCGATACCGATGAATGGCTTTGCAAAGGATCGCACAAAGGACAGATGAATATCGTGAAAGGCAATGTCGGCGATGCTCAAAAAGGGGCAATCACCGATGCACTGCAAAAATGCTTTTCTCTTTGCTCGATCGGACAAGATTCATATCGTGGCTTACTTGAGACTGTTTTTAATTCACACAGACCACAAGGTCCATCGAAACAATCTTTACCGAAAAGCACCCAACAGTCCCTGCCAGCTTCATCACCTCAGCCTGAATTGCCACAACCAGCATTACCACCAGCTGCTCAGTCTCAACCAGCTCCTACACCAGAACCTGCTAATCCTGCTTCCCTGCCTAAAATTGCCGGTATTGAATATCAGCAATTTGATAATTTCGTGGTAGCAGTAGGCAATAAGCTTTTCGATAAGAAGGAATTATTG